>JBAZUW010000071.1:0-15346 GCA_041661205.1 Phycisphaerales bacterium | reverse complement strand
AGACGTCACCGTCACCACGCCCGTCAAGCAGGAAGTCACTAACGCGCTGGAGTTCACCGGCATCACCCGCGGCGTCGAATCCGTAGAGGTTCGCGCCCGCGTCAAAGGCTTCATCGAGAAGCGCTTCGTTGAAGGTGGCCAGCGCGTCAAGGCCGGCGAAGTCCTCTACACCATCGACCCCCGTGAGTTCGAAGCCGCGGTCCGTCAGGTCGAAGCCCAGATCGCGGCTCAAGAGTCCCAACTCAAACTCGCTGAAGTCACCCTCACCCGCGTCACCGAGGCCGTGCAAAAAGAAGCCGCCGCGCACCTCGAGCTCGACAAAGCCCAGGCCGACCGCGACGGCGCCAAAGCCCAACTCGACCTCGCCAAGGCCCAGCTCGTGCAGCGCAAGCTCGACTTGGAGTTCACCCGCGTCGTCTCCCCCATCAACGGCCGCCTCGGCATCCAGACCGTCGACGTCGGCAACCTCGTCGGCGCGTCCGAGCCCACTTTGCTCGCCACCGTCATCGACGATTCCAAGATCTACGCCCGCTACAGCATCGACGAGCGCCAACTTCTCGACATCCGCGCTGAAAGCGCGTACAAGCGCCCGGGCGAAGATGGTCGCGACGGGCTCACGGTCCTCCTCGGCCTCGCCAACGAGCCCGGCTTCCCGCATGTGGGCCGTTTCTACAAGGCCGACAACACCGTGGAATCGTCCACCGGCACCCTCGGCGTCGACTCCATCTTCGACAACCCCGACGGTGTCATCATCCCGGGTGCCTATGTCCGCATCAAGGCCATCTTCGGCAAGACCGAAGCCTTCGTGGTGCCGGACATCGCAGTGGGGGCCGATCAGACGGGACGCTTCGTGCTCGTGGTGAACGACAAGAACGCCGTGGAGCGCCGCACCGTCCGCGTCGGCACCGCCGAAGGGCGCATGCGCCGGATCATCGAGGGCGTGCAAGGTGGCGAGCACGTCGTGGTCAACGGCCTCCAGCGCGCCCGCCCCGGCACGGTGGTGAACCCCAAGCTGGTCGACCTCCAAACCCTCGATACTCCGGCCACCCCCGCGGGCGACCCCAAGTCACAAACCCCGCCCGCCAAGCCCGCCGACACCAAACCCGACGCCAAACCCGCCCCCGAGCCCAGCGCCAACCCCACCGGCAAGTCGCCGGAGCCAAAGAAGTAGTCATCGTTCTTTGAGGCGGCGTCGCTCCCGATTCCTGCAAGGCATCCCTCCCCGGCCCGTTGGTCCGCCGGTCTGTCCGAAGGGCATCGAATGATCAGCAAGTTCTTCATCAGCCGGCCCATCTTCGCGAGCGTCATCGCGATCATCCTCATCCTGCTGGGGGCGGTTGCCGCCACCACGCTGCCCATCGCGCAATACCCGGAACTCGCCCCTCCGATCGTCCGCGTCGAAGCGCAGTACTCCGGCGCCAACGCCAAGACCATCGCCGACACCGTGGCCGCGACCATCGAACAAGAGGTCAACGGCGTCGACAACATGCTCTACATGAGCAGCACCGCCAGCGACGGGCGCTACAGCCTCGACATCAGCTTCGAAGTCGGCACCAACGTCGACATCGCCTCGGTGCTGGTGCAGAACCGCGTCAACATCGCCGAGCCCAAGCTCCCCGAAGAAGTCCGGCGACTCGGCGTCACCACCAAAAAGCAATCCACCTCGCTCGCCGGCGTCATCGCCATCTCCTCTCCCGACTCCAGCCAGACCGACCTCGTCCTCAGCAACTTCATGAACACCTACTGGAAGGACGAGATCGCCCGCATCCCCGGCGTCGGCGCGATCAACATCCTCCCCAACAAAGAGTGGAGCATGCGCGTCTGGCTCGACCCCTTCAAGCTCAAGGTTCGCGAACTGGCCGTCAACGACGTCACCGACGCCATCCGCCAGCAAAACGTCCAGGTCGCGGCCGGCGCCATCGGCCGCCCCCCGGCACCCACCGGCACCGACTTTGAGTTCATCGTCACCACCAAAGGCCGCCTCAGCACCCCCGAAGAGTTCGGCGACATCATCATCAAAACCACGTCCGACGGCCGCGTCGTACGCGTCAAAGACGTCGCCCGCATCGAGCTCGGCAGCCGCGACTACACGACAATCTCCACCTTCAACGGCCGCCCCAGCGCCATCCTCGTCGTCTACCAGCTCCCCGGCGCCAACCTGGTGAGCGTCACGACCGCCCTCACCGACGCCCTCAAACGCCTGACCGACCCGACCAAAAGCGTCCCCCTACCCGCCGGCGCCCAGGCCAAGTTCTTCTACGACTCCTCCATGTTCATCAAGGCTTCGCTCGAAGAAGTCGCCCAGACACTCATCGAAGCCTTCCTGCTCGTCTTCCTCGTCGTACTCGTCTTTCTGCAGAGCCTCCGCACCACCATCATCCCCGCCATCACCATCCCCGTCTCCCTCATCGGCACCGCCTTGCTCCTGAAGCTCTTCGGCTTCTCCATCAACATGCTCACCATGTTCGGCATGGTGCTCGCCATCGGCATCGTGGTGGATGACGCCATCGTGGTGGTCGAAAACGTCGAGCGCAACATGCGCGAGCACAAGCTCTCACCCAGAGACGCCACCATCCGCGCCATGGGTGAGATCACCGGCCCGGTCATCGCCATCACGCTGGTGCTGATGAGCGTCTTCCTGCCCACCGCCGCGTTGCCGGGCATCACCGGCGAGATGTACCGCCAGTTCGCGCTCACCATCGCCGCCAGCACCGCCCTCTCCGCCCTCAACGCCCTGACCCTCAGCCCCGCGCTCTGCGCCATCCTCCTCAAGCCCCACCAGGAGCACAAGAAAAAGCCCTTCATCCTGCTCCGCCCCTTCAGTTGGTTCGCCCGCGCCTTCAACGCCATCTTCGAGATCGTCACCAACGCCTACGTGTGGCTCACCCGCTTTAGCCTTCGCTTGGCCCTCGTCGTCATCCTGCTCTTCGGGGGCGTGCTCTTCCTCACCTTCAAGGCCACCCAGCGCGTCCCCACCGGCTTCGTACCCAACGAAGATCTCGGCTTCGTCGTCGTCGCCGCCTCGCTCCCCGAGGGCGCTTCCCTCGAACGGACCAAGGGCGTCATCGACCGCGTCAGCACCATCGTCCGCAAGATCGACGGCGTGGAAGATGTCGTCACCCTCGCGGGCTTCTCGGTCATCCAGGGCCAGGGCACCTCCTACGGCAACGCCTGGATCGTGCTCAAACCCTGGGACGTTCGCGCCAAGTCCCATCGCTCCGTCGACACCATCATGAACGACATCCGGGGCCAGGTCGCTTCCATTCAGGAATCCGACATGCTCGTCTTCTCCCTGCCCGCAATTTCAGGCCTGGGCAACACCAGCGGCATCGAAGGCCGCCTCGAAGACAAAGCTGGCGCCGGCCGCGACGCCCTCGTCGGCTCGGCGTGGGACATGATCGGCGCCGCCATGGGTCAGGCCAACGCCAACGGGCAGCATCGTCTCCTCGGCGGCTACACCACCTTCCGCGCCGGTGTGCCCCAGATCTACCTCGACATCGACCGCGAAAAAGTTCTCAAGCTCGGCATCCCCCTCCAAAGCGTCTTCGACACCCTCCAAACCCACCTCGGCTCCGCCTACGTCAACGACTTCAACCTCCAGGGCCGCACCTACCAGGTCAACCTCCAGGCCGACAACAAGTACCGCCTGCAGCGCGAAGACATCACCCGCCTCGAAGTCCGCAACAACAGCGGGCAGATGGTCCCCCTGGGCACCTTCATCACCGTCAAAGACGCCATCGGCCCCGATCGCGTCGAACGCTACAACCTCTACGAATCCGCTTCCATCTACGGCATCCCCGCCGTGGGCACCAGCTCCGGCGAAGCCATGAACATCTTCGAAGCCGCCGCCGCCGACCGCCTCCCCCCCGGCATGGGCTTCGACTGGACCGCCCTCTCATTCCAGGAACGCCGCGCCGGAGGCAAAGCCCTCGCCGTCTTCGGCCTCGGCATGCTCCTGGTCTACCTCATCCTCGCCGCCCAGTACGAAAGCTGGACAACCCCCCTCGCCGTGGTTCTCAGCGTCCCCCTCGTCGTCATCGGCGCGATGGTCGCCCTCATGATCACCGGCCTGGACAACAACGTCTTCACCCAGATCGGCCTCGTTCTCCTCATCGGCCTGGGCGCCAAAAACGCCATCCTCATCGTCGAGTTCGCACGCGAGGCTCACGCCGAAGGCAAGAGCGCCTTCGACTCCGCCGTCGCCGCGGCCCGCACCCGCTTCCGCCCCATCCTCATGACCTCCTTCGCCTTCATCCTCGGCGTCTTCCCCCTGGTCGTCTCCACCGGTGCCGGTGCCGCCAGCCGCCGGGCCCTGGGCTCCGCCGTCGTCGGCGGCATGCTCGGTGCCACCGTCCTCGGGCTCATCTTCACCCCCACGCTCTACTTCGTCATCACCCGCGCCACCGAAGCCATCCGCCCACCCAAGCCCAAGCCCGCCGCCCCCGCCCACGCCTGAACGCCGCCCCTACCGGTATCATGCACTTCGCGGGCCCGCCGCCTCGCGCCAGGAGCCTTGCATGCACATTCAGTCGCTCGCCGCGTGTCTTCTCGCCCTTCTCCTTCTCGGCGGCTGCGCCACGCAAGCCACCAACTCCGCCCGCCACGGCTCCACCGACCACGGCATCCTCTTTCGCTCCGTCAATGTCAAAGGCCAGGAGCACCGCTACGCCGTCTACGTCCCCTGGAACTACGACCCCGCCAAGCCCACACCCACCATCGTCTTCCTCCACGGCAGCGGCGAGTGCGGCACCGACGGCCAAAAACAAGCCGTTGTCGGCCTCGGCAACGCCGCCATGTTCCACCCGCAGGAATACCCCTTCATCATCATCTTCCCCCAGAAGCCCGACGAAGATCAGGAGTGGGAAGCCTTCGACGATCTCGTCATCGCCACCCTCGTCACGACCCGCAGCGAGTTCACCTGCGACCCCAACCGCACCTACCTCACCGGCCTCTCCCAGGGCGGCCACGGCACCTGGACCATCGGCTCTCTCCACCCTGATCTCTTCGCCGCCCTCGCGCCCGTCTGCAGCTACGGCTCGCCGCGCCGCACCCCCACGCCCGGCGTGAACACTGACGACGTCGCCATCGCGACGAAAGTCCGCCACCTCCCCATCTGGGCCTTCCACGGCGCGAAAGACGACGTGGTACCGATGGACGGCGTCAAGTCCCTCATCGCATCCGTCAAGAACACCCAGCAACCCGGCGACCCCGAGCCCAAGCTCACCATCTTCCCCAACGCCAACCACAACGCCTGGGACGACGCCTACGGCAACTCCAAGCTCGGCCCCTGGTTCCTGACGCATGTGAAGCACTGATGGAGCCCCCGGCGCAAGCCGGGGGGTCGCCAAAACTGCACACCTTCGCACGTCTCGCCTCATCCCCGCGCTGGCGCGGGAGGCTCTATCAACCCACCAACTCCCGCACCGCCTCCCCCAGCTTCTTCATACACGCCGCGTTCGCCCGCCCGATCGCCATGGTCGGCGCAATCGCCGAAGGCGTCGTCACGAAGTAACGCAGCAGCGCCCACGGCTTCACGTTCCCCAGGTCATCGCACACCGTGCCGAACTTCGGGTCCAGCACCTGCATCGCCGTATCCAGCACCACGCGCAAGCCCACCACCGTCCGCCCCAGCCAGCGCTGCACCACTTCCTGTTCCATATCCACGCACGCCGCCCCGGTCTCCCGCCAGGCCATTTCCTTGGCCCGCGGATGCTCCAAAATCCGCGGCGACGTGAAAATCCGCCCCCGATAGGCCGCCCCCAGCACGCCCCCTGTCGGTTGCGCCAGCATCCCCGCCGCGTCATCCAGCACCAAATCCCCCGTCCGCAGCGCCGGGTCCAGCCCGCCCCCAAGCCCCGCGACCACCACCAGCGCCCCCGCCTCCGGCCGCGGCGTCTGCTTCAAACGGCTGCCCCCGATCCCCACCGCCCGCAGCACCACCCTTGGCCCCTCAAAACTCCCATCCGCCGCGCGCACCGCGCCTATCGCCCGCGCCATTCCCTGCGCCTCGCGTGTCATCGCCGCCAATATCACCACCTGTGGTTTCGTCACGCCCGATCCTATCAGACACCGTGCACCATTCCCCTCCCCAACACAAATCTCCCACCAACCCACCACCCGGCGACCACCCCATTTCCGCCCGCAAGTTCACCAAATCCTGACGTTGCCCTCTCCGCGTGCTACTGTTCGCCTCAGCGACGAGGGCAACCCACGGTCGTGGCCGCCGCCGTCGCTCTTTTGGGGATTTACACAGCATGGGCGTGCCCATTTCGCAGATGTGGACAGTTGCCAGTTACGTGATCTCGCAGAAGCTCAAGGGGCGAAAGCAGTACCCCCTCGTGCTCATGCTCGAGCCCCTCTTCCGGTGCAACCTCGCCTGCGCCGGCTGCGGCAAGATCCAATACCCCGCCCACATCCTCAAAAAGCAACTCACCCCCGAGCAATGCATCAAGGCCGCCCTCGAATGCGGCGCTCCCATGGTCTCCATCCCCGGTGGCGAGCCCCTGCTCCACCCGCAGATCAAGGAAATCGTCGAGGGTCTGGTCGCCCAGAAGAAGTACATCTACCTCTGCACCAACGCGCTGCTGCTGAAGCAGAAGCTTGACGAAGGGCTCTTCAAACCCAGCAAGTACCTCACCTTCAGCGTCCACATGGACGGTGAACAAGAGCACCACGACTTCGCCGTCTGCCGCGAGGGGACCTACGAAACCGCCATCGCCGGCATCAAGGAAGCCGTCAAACGCGGCTTCCGCGTCACCACCAACACCACGCTCTTCGACGGGGCCGACCCCAACAGCGTGCGCTCCTTCTTTGACGACATGATGGGCCTGGGCGTCGAGGGCATCATGCTCTCCCCCGGCTACAGCTACGACAAAGCCCCCGACCAAACCCACTTCCTGCCCCGCGACAAAACCCGCAACCTCTTCAACCTCATCCTCAGCAACCGCAAGAAGAGCTGGAAGTTCAACTTGAGCCCCCTCTTCCTCGAATACCTCATGGGCAAGAAGGAGTTTTCCTGCACCCCCTGGGGCATGCCCACCTACAACATCTTCGGCTGGCAGAAGCCCTGCTACCTCCTGCAAGATGGCTACGCCGACACCTTCAAGGAACTCCTCGAGACCACCAACTGGTCCAACTACGGCACCGGCAGCAACAACCCCCAGTGCGCCAACTGCATGGTCCACAGCGGCTACGAAGCCAGCGCCGTGGACTACACCTTCAGCGGCCTCAAGGGCCTCCTCGCCACCGCCAAGGCCCAGATCTTCGGCGGCACCTACGAAGACAAGGCCGCCCTCGAAACGCTCAAGCAAGTCCCCAAGGGCCACCCCGGCAAGCCCAGCGTGGTCCCCCTGACAATCTCCAGCAAAGCCCGCGAGCCCGAACTGGTCGCCTGACACGGACCCGTCGTACGAACCCCACGCGCAAGCGTGGGGCCGCCTCTGCTAAGAGCCCGAAGCGCAAGCGAGGGTCTCACTGGCATCCGTCACCACACCGCCAAGGAACCCGCCTCGATGCCCCAAGAAGTGAAAGCCAACGGTTCCGCCGCCACGCACGCCAAAGACGCGCTCGAAGGCACCTCGCCCGCCCTGGCCACCGAGGCCGACCTGCGGGTCGCACTCGACAACGCCTTCAGCTACCGGGGCGACATCACCCTCAAGCTCAAAGCCGGCACCACGGTCGAGGGCTACCTCTTCGACCGCCGCCCCGCCAACACCCTCGCCGCCAGCACCGTCCGCCTCCTCCCCAAGGACAAAGACGAGAAGATCACCATCAGCTACGCCGACATCACCGGCCTCACCTTCAGCGGCAAAGACACCGCCGCTGGCAAAACCTTCGAGAACTGGATCAAGCGTTACTTCGAGAAGAAGGCCGCCGGCGAAAAAGCCGAAATCGAATCCGAAAAGCTCGACTAGGCCATTACGAGCCCGAAGCGCCAGCAAGGGTCTCAGCGACGCACGTCAACGCACGTCAACGCACGCCAACCGCAGCGCCCTTCGCAAGCGCACGCCTCTCACCCGCTTCCCAGGCCGAAGGCCTGGTCGCCAGTAGCCGGGCGTGAAGCGAGTCTTCGAGCGCCACGCCCGGTTACGGCCATATCACGTGCCCGACCCTGAAGGGGTCGTCGTAGTTTTCGAGCTGACCTGAACACTGTGTCCAAGCGCCAATTCACCGGTCGCGTCCCAACGCGCCATCCACCGTGTGCATGCCATCCTCAGAGTCGTGCTGATGTCCCTCAGGCCAAGACCCGATCGCCGCGGCCTCCGCCGCCACATAGCCCCGCAGGCTCTTCGGAAGCGCCGCGGCGGATCCAACCACAAACGCTGCCAACCAGGGTGACTCGCTTCCTCGCCGTAACGCTACGTCCTCGAACAGGTCATAGTCGTGGATGATCGACTTGTCCTGCGGAAATCTCACCTCGGAAATCTTTACCGGGGAGTACTGCTCGATCCCGCGCTGATTACCCATCCCGCTCCAGAACGTCGGGCGGGTAGTCAGGCTGCACGAGTACGCGTACGAAGTCGTTCGAGCGGGGGTCGTTCCAAACGGGGACTGCAGTATGTCAATTTCACTTGCTGCGTAGTACGTCCCCAGAAACGCCGCCGGCCATTCACTCCATGCTCTGAAATAGCTGCGTTCCTTCCCGTCCGACCAGATCGAAAGCCCGCTTGAGTCGTCTGTCTTTGGCGTCGGTGGCGCAAAAAATGAATCCCTGTGATCCGCGGCGTACTGGAAGTGCTCCCGCGCCAGCTCGGCAGTGCGTATCAAACTCTTGACATCCCTCGCGCCGCAGTGCGTCCTTCCCAACTGGGAGAGCCAGCTCACCCCAGCACCCACGACAACGACGACGACCAAGATCGCCAAAAGGTCAGTGAGCGTAAACGCTGTCCGATGCTCGAAGAACCGGCGCAACGCACCACCTCCCTGCGGGCTTACCGCCGGGGCGGCGAAAGGTTGCGGCCTCTCCGCTCAACCCAGCTCCACACTCCAATACGCATTATCCAGGAACGCCTTCCAGCTCTGGTACTTCTGGTTCCCCAGGCGCAGCGCAATCAACGGATTCCGCTTGGGCCGCTCGGGCTTGCGCCACAGCTTCATGTGAGCCTCGTCCGGCGTGCGACCACCCTTCCGCGCGTTGCACCGGATGCACGAGCACACCAGGTTCTCCCACGTGTCCTGTCCGCCCCGCGAGCGCGGAATCACATGGTCCAGGCTCAACTCGGACGTCGGAAAAATCCGGTTGCAGTACTGGCACCGATTCCGGTCCCGTGCGAACAGGTTTCGCCGGTTCAGCTTCACGCCCTGCTCGGGCAAGCGGTCGTACCCCAGCAATCGAATAATCCGCGGCACCGCCAGCTCAAACCGCACCGTCCGCACCCAGTCGTGCTGCTCACGCTCAAACTCGTGCTGCAACGCCGACACTTCCATCCACGACGCCAGGTCATACGTCATGTACCGGTCGGTCCCCAGCTCGTCCTTCTCGACGTGGATGACCTCCGCGATGCTGCGGCTCAGCAAACAAAACGCCCGACGCGCCGACACGATCCGCATCGCCGCGTACGCCCGATTCAATACCAATACCTTCGCGTTCAGACCCTCGTTGCCGTCGGCGCTGAGCGCCATCGCGGCGTCCTCAGCCGAGAAAATCCCCTCCGGCCCGAAATCAGGGTCGTGCTCCGCGTGTGCATTCCGTGGTCGGTGCATCAGCGCAAACTCCCAGGACCATGGTTGTACCCGGGAGAGGGCCGCCTCGCAACACAATCCTTTGCAAGCGTCAGCGTCCGTACCGGGAGTGGTCCCGGAAGGGATGATACGCACACAGCCCACACCATCAAAGCCCTAATGCCAGCCCCGCAAGGATTTACAAGGTCTTGACGGAATAGGCACCAGGCACTAGGCATCAGGCACCAGGGGTCAGGAGCGTGTCATCGCGCACGGTGCCCCCTAGTGCCTACTGCCGAGTGCCTGGTGCCTTCCTCTAGTGCCGAAAATGCCGTATCCCCGTCGTCAAACACGTGATCCCGCGCCCATTGCACAGGTCAAACGTGTCCTGGTCCCGCTTCGAGCCCCCCGGGTGCACGATCACGCTCACCCCCGCCTCAGCCAGCAGCGCCGGCCCATCCGAAAACGGGAAAAACGCGTCCGAGAAACACACCGCCCCGTCCGCCAGTTCGCCCGCCTTCTCCACCGCCAGCCGGCTCGCCGTCACCCGGTCCATCTGCCCCGCCCCGGCGCCAAACAGCCGCAGCGACCCATCCGACGCCGCACCCCCCAGGCACACCGCGTTGGAAAACAGCGACCGGCACACCGGCTCCAGAAACGCCGCCACCTTCAACTGGGCGGCAGTGGGGGCCGGCCCCGCCTTGTGCTCAAACGCCTTCGCCAGCAGCGTGTCCGGCGTCTGCGCTAGGAGCCCCCCGGGAATCGTCCGCAGCTCCAGCGGCATCTCCTCAATCACATCCTGCGGCATCCCGCTCGCCAGCAACCGCACATTCGCCCAGCGCCCTCTCAGCAACTCCAACGCATCCGCCGAAAACCGCGGCGCCACAATCACCTCAAGAAAGATCGTCTTGTCCCCGGTGATCTTCGCCGCCGCATCCGAATCCATCTCCGCCGAAATCGCCAGAATCCCCCCGTACGCCGCCAGCGGGTCACCCGCCAGCGCCCCCGTCACAGCCTCCAGCGCATCCGGTGCCGCCGCCGCCCCGCACGGGTTGGTGTGCTTGATCACCGCCGCACCCACGTTTCCCGGCACTGCCCGCCGAATCGCCAGCGCCAGCGTTAACGCCGCCTGCGCATCATTCAGGTTGTTGTAACTCAGTTCCTTGCCGTGCAACTGCTCGGCGTGCGCGATGCTCGTCCCCGCCTGCGGCCGGTTCATGCTCCGGTACAGCGCCCCACCCTGATGCGGGTTCTCTCCCTGACGCAGCTCTTCCGCCCGCACAAACGTCGGGTTCAGAATCGCCGGGAAGCGCGACTCGGGCGTGGGCTCCAGATACGCCGCGATCGCCCCGTCATAGCGGCACGTCAGCGCAAACGCCGCCCGCGCCAGCTCCGCCCGCAGCCGCCGCGTGGTCTTCCCCCCCTCCGCCGCCATCTCCGCCATCACCTTCTCATACTGCTCGGGCGAAGTCACCACCGCCACAAACTCAAAGTTCTTCGCCGCGGATCGCAGCATCGATGGCCCACCGATGTCGATGTTCTCAATCGCATGCTCAAACGTGCACCCCGGCTTGGCGATCGTCTGCTCAAACGGGTACAGGTTCACGCACACAAGGTCAATCGGCCGGATCCCATGCTTCTGCATCGCGGCCACATGTGCCGGGTTGTCACGAACCCCCAGCAGCCCCCCGTGCACCATCGGATGCAGCGTCTTCACGCGCCCGTCGAGCATCTCCGGGAAGCCGGTCACCCGATCGATCGGCGTCACCAGCAGCCCCGCCTGCGTGAGCGCCGCGGCTGTGCCGCCGGTTGATATCAGCTCCACCCCGTGCGAAGCCAGCGCCTTCGCAAACGGGATCAACCCCGTCTTGTCCGACACGGAAACAAGCGCACTGCGGATGGTCGCGAGTTCGGCCACAAGGTCACCTTTGCTGAAGTCTGGAAAGGAGCACCAACTCCGGGCGAAACCCCGCCCGGTGAGCGATCAATCGCCCTTGCGCCACAGCATAACGCCGCCGCCCGCGCTCGCCGCGCGGCCGCCTCTTCACAGCCGACAATACTGCTCACAATCCCTTACCGCGGCAAGAACTTCGCCAGCGTTCCATCCGCCGCGACCATGAACAAATCGCCATCTTCGGCCTTGCTCGTCGCAAACTTCAGAATTCCTGTGCCCGGCGCTTTGGCCACCACATCGCCGGTCTTGGGGTCCACCAGGTAGAGGGTCGTCCTGTCCCACACCACCAGCTTGCCCGCCCGTACCGCCACCACCTGGCCGTGTGCGTCCTTGTTGCTCCACCGCACCGTCCCCGCATCGGCGTCAAAGCCGGAGAGCCCCTCGGCCCCCAGGTCGCACACCACCTCATCGCCGAAAAAGTACGGCGACTGCGTCAGCGGGTTCGACGTGCGATACCGCCACAGCATCAGCCCGTTGCTCGCAAACGACCACAGCGACTGATCCCGCGAGGCGATCACCAGCCGCTGCCCATCCGTCGCGGGCGGCGCATCCAGCGCCCCGAAGATGTGCCCGCGCCCCAGCAGCGAGCCGCCGTGTCCGAAAAACAGCACGTCCCCCGCCTGCGAGACCATCGCGATGGTGTCACCCACCGCCACCGGCCCCACGCTGAACGCGCCGTTCGAAATGAACCCCCATGCGCTCAAATCCTTCCCGAGCAGGTGCGCTTGCACCCGCCCGGTCGGCGTGCCGCCGATCAAAAAGTTGTCCACCAGCAGCGTGGGCGTGCTGATCACTTGCTCAAACCGGTCACGTCCCAGCAGGTTCCCGGTTCCCGGCGCCAGCACAAAAGCTTCCGTATCCGCGCTCACCAGCAGCGACCCCTGCTCACCGGGCAGGCGCGAGATCCCCAGCCACCGCGTGTTCGGGCCCGTCAGATCCGTCGACCACCGCCGCCGGCCCGTCGACGTCTCCAGCACCGTCACCGCGCTGTTCGCGTCCTGCGTCACCACCATGTCGTCATACGCCACCAGCGCCACCGGGCGGGGCGAGGCGATCCCCGCAAACGGGAACCCTTCCCAGTCCAGCCGGTACCCCAGCTTCGCCCAGTCCTCATGGACTACCGACGACACCCTGGCCGCCCCCGTCTCCCGGCTCGGGCTGGGCTTGGCCGGCTTGGTCGGTTCGCCACCAGAATGGCACCCCGCCACCACAGTTGTGAAGAAGGCACACCCCAGCACCGCTGCCGCGCACAGCGCCGCGCGTTGGGTCGGGGGATGGACACACGTCGAACGATCACTCGGCATTCGGCAGGTTCTCCGGAAAGACCGGGATGGTACCGCCTTGCGGGCCGGTTCGCACGCTGGTCCCCCCTTTCACGCCTTTTTCTTCTCGGCCTTCGCCCGCACTCGGCGGCCATCGCGGTATACCGTGCCCCCAGGGCAAATGTTGCAAAAGCCCCAAGAAAGGCCCCGTGTTCACCGGAATCATCGAAACCCGCGGCACCATCACCGCCCTCGCCCCCTCCCCCGCCGGGCTCCGCCTTGAGATTTCTCCTTCGCCCTGGGCCTACCAACCCAAACTCGGCGATTCCATCGCGTGCAACGGCTGCTGCCTCACCGTCGCGGCCACCCCCAGCGGCGGCCGCCTCGCCTTCGACGCTGTTCCCGAAACCCTTGCCAAGACCACGGTTGGTTTGTGGACCGTCGGCCAGCGCATCCACCTCGAGCCCGCGGCCACCGCGAGCACGCTGCTGGGCGGCCACATGGTCCAAGGCCACATCGACGGCATCGGCACGGTGCTTGCCAATGGCACGCTCGGCACCGCCGCCGGCGGCTGGCGCCTCACCATCCGCCCCCCCGCCGACTTGCTGCCGTACTTCGTGCCCAAAGGCTCGGTGGCTATTGATGGCGTGTCGCTCACGCTGGCTGAGGTGACGCCGACCGACTTCGCCATCGCCATCATCCCGACCACCCTCGACAAGACCCACTTGGGCACCCTCCGCCCCGGCGACAAGGTCAACCTCGAAGCCGACATCATCGCCAAGACGATCGTCCACTACATGCAGCACTTCGCCGCCCGCCCGGGATGAGCGAAGCGAATCCCGAGATTGTCAAGCGCGACCGCCCCGCCCCAACGCCGCGCCCGCCGCCCCGCGCCCACCACGCACAACCCAAAAAGAATGCAACCAGCCCGCCATTGCGACAGACTGGTTGCACCCGGGCCAAGAGTCGAAGCATCCGCCGTGACAGCGCCCCGCAAGCCATCACCCGGCGGCAGGTAAGGTAATCTCTCGCCGCATCTCAGCCGCATGGCCGCGCCGGCGCCTGTGCCACCGGCCGCACCCGGCCGTTCACACGATCAGCGGCGTCGCCGCGTGCCCACGCCCAGCAGCGCCACGCCCAACACCACCCCAGCCCCCGGCGTCGGAATGCACCCGGCGGTAATCGTGTTGGAGTCCAACGTCACCGCGCCGTTGCGGGCCAGGGCGCGCCCGTCGATGAGCGTCGCGCGTGTGTTCAGCGTGATGCTGGCCAGCGCGAGGATGTTCCCCTGGAACGCGGTATCCGTGCCCAGCGTGGCCGAACTGCCGACCTGCCAGTAGGCATTGCACGCATCCGCACTGTTGATCGTCACCACCGACGAGTTGCTCGCACTGGTGAGCGTGCTGCCGATCTGAAACACAAAGAGCGCGTTGGGGTCGCCCATCGCGTCCAGCGTCAGCGTGCCGGTCAGGAAGGCGGATGAGGAAAAGAAGTACACACCCGGCATGAGCGTTAATCCGCCCAGGTCCATCCCCGTAAGGTTCTGAGTTGGCGACATGCCCGCCAGCGAGTTGTACGCCGTGGTGACATCGCTTTGAGCCTGCATTGCCACGGCATCGCTCACGTGGGTCGTGCCATTCACGCTGCCGGGCGGAAAGCCGGTGATCGCGCCGCCCGGCCAGATTCCCAGATCACCATTGATGATCGTCGGCCCGGTGTTCGTCACCGCCGAGCCCCCGAGCACTGCAAAGTTCTGGGCCGAGCCCAAGATGTCCGCGAATGCCGGTACCACGAGTCCACAGCAGGTTAGCAGGGCCGCTACGCACAGGTGATCTTGCCTCATGTCTCGCTCCTTGGCAGTTCGCTCGATTGCGAAATCAGACACAGCATGTCAAGACCCCACATCGGGGTTTGTGTGTAATGCTCGTCCGCTGCCCTAGGCATGTCACATGCCTCAACCCACCGCCAGCCACTTGGCTCGTAATGCCTGCGATAGGGGAAAGATCCTCGCCGCATTCGAGATTTTCTGGGTAGACCTGGCTGGTGTGCAAGAGAGCACGATCGCGGCTACAGGCACGGTGGAACTGAAATCGTGCCATCGAGGCCGGTGCTCTGACCGAAGTCAGTGCGGCCTCGCCGATGATGCACTCATGTCCACTTCCGAAACGCCGCGAAGCGGCACTCGTACCGAGCCTGGGGCGGCAGCCCCAGGGACACTTCCTTGTGTCTTGTTCCAGAGCACCGAAGGTGCGCCACACCGCCTCCGGCACCACCTACCTCTTCAAACCACTTCACAATTTCACTCACACTTACACCCTTTGCGCGCATCTTTCAGGTGATACCCACTTTCCCCCTTGCATCACCCCATCTCGCGCATCTAATCTCGCATCATGACCGTTCTGACTCCCTTCAACCCCGCCCCCGAAATCATCGACGCCCTCATCGACGAACTCGGCGACCCCGACTGCAC
>JBAZUW010000070.1:0-15512 GCA_041661205.1 Phycisphaerales bacterium | reverse complement strand
GCAGCACGGCGGTGACACCGATGGCCGTGGCGGCACGCTGCACACCCGGGCCCGTGTGCGACGAACTCGCGAACGACGCGACCAAAGTCGCCCACAGCAGGAAGCTGGTTGCCAGTTGCGGCCCTGCCCCGGCGGGTGAGCCGTCCTGTGGCGTGGGATGGGGCGATGCCGCGGCAGTTGCGACCCAGGCCTCGGCCGCGATGGCCACCAACACACCGACTGCCAGCAGCATCATCGGGATCGTCACGAGGTTCAGGCCCATCGCGGAGCGGAGGGCAAAGGCGGGCAGGAGGGCGGCCGCGGTAGCGACCAGCGCTCCACCAATCGCCAGCCCACGCTGAACGCCACGAGATGAGCCGCGTGAGTTCATGCTCATGGCCCTAGGCCTGTTGCGGGGGCTGGTTGAACTCGGCGAGAATGCCGCGAACGTGGGCGGGGGACATGTTCATGGCGTTGGCGAGCGCCTTAAGAAACGCGTCTCCCTCGGGTCCGGCTACGCCATCGGCCCCGACCGACAGCCCGCCGAAGCCGGAGCGCAGGATGGCTTCCTTCGCCTTTTCATCGATCTGCGGGAGCACACTGCGGATCGGGCCCTGCCACGCATCGGGGTTGGTCGCGGCGTTCTTGACATGCTTGCCCACATCCGCGACGGAGAGTTGGAGATTGCACGCGCCGGCCAGCAGGGAGGCGAGATTGCCGCAGGCGCCGGAATCCATGGTGCCGCCCGACGCCACCGCGGCCCCGTGAACCATGGCCACGGCCATGGCGCCGCGCATGGCGTCGCCGGAATCAGCCTTGGGTGCTGGTTGCATGTCGCCAGGCTTGAGGCTCAGCACGCGCATGTTGAACTGCCCCTGGCAGACGCCGCATTGCACGAACTCGCCTGCGGTATCGAGCGGGATGAGCGGGATGAAATAGAGCGTGAAGAATCGCCGGACGCGCCGGTGCTGATAGGTACTTTCCTGCATGCAGGAGGGGCAAAAGAAGTTGCCGCTGGTGACGGTGGAGGTGATGCCGCGCGTGCCCCAGATGATCATGATAAACGCCCCGCGTGAACGGTGGTGGTGAGGAAACACATGCCGCGATATGAACGGGGCACAGCATACTCAAAGTGGCGGCGGATGCCTTGCCCCGGTTTGCGAAGATTTGCGGAATACTTGGGGCTTAGAACTACTCGCAGAAGGAAGTGAAGGGATGGAAGGACACAGGCGGGACGCCTGTGCTACAAGATTGGGAAGGTCATTCTGCGAGAGGTTTTTAGTTTCCGAGGTGGGTGGCCATTTTCATCACGTCGGCCCAGGCTTGGCGGGCGTGCTCTTCGCGGGTGAAGGTGCCGCTGATGGCGAAGCGGATCACGTATCGCCCGTTGGGCAACACGGTGTGCGTGACCAGCATGGTGCCAGATGCGTTGAGTGTGTGGTGCAGGGCTTTGGTGCGGGCGTTGGTGGTTTCTAATGTTTCACTGGGGCCGGGCGCGAGCGCGATGCACACCAGGTTCATGGTGCGTGGGGATGTGACTTCGAAGCGGGCGTCGGTGCGGACCAGGGCTTCGAACGTGGCGGCCGCCTTCACGTGCTCGCGGATGTGGGCCCGCAGCCCCTCCAGCCCGTAGTGGCGCAGCACGAACCAGAGCTTGAGGCTGCGGAACCGCCTGCCGAGGGGCACCTGCCAATCGCGATAGTCGATCACTTCGCCGGACTGGCTCGCGGCGTTCCGCAAATATTCGGGCGTGATGCTCATGGCGTTGACGAGGGCCGCCCGATCACGCGTCCAGAAGCAATCGCAATCAAAGTTGGTGAGCAGCCACTTGTGCGGGTTGAAGCAGAAGGAATCGGCGTGTTCGACGCCGGCGGCGAGTGGGCGAAACTCCGGGCAGACCAGGGCCGCCCCCGCGTGGGCGGCATCCACATGCAGCCAGGGGCGGACGGGTGAAGTCAGCGCGTCGATCGCGCTTGTGATGCCCGCGATGCTGTCGATGGCGGTGGTGCTTGTGGTGCCGACCGTCGCGACGACCAGCAGCGGCGTGCGGCCGGCGGCGAGGTCGGCCTTCATCTCGCGGAGGAGCGATTCGGGCCTCATCGCAAGCTCATCATCGACTTCGATGAGGCGGATGTGCTCGCGATCGTCCATGTGGCGCGCGATGCCGGCGACGACGGCGGACTTGGTGATGCTGGAGTGGGCCTGGGTGCTGGCGTAGACCACAAAGGGCCCGCGCGGGGCGACTTTGGAAGCCCGGTAGCGGGCGGCGACCATCGCGACCAATGCCGCCTCGCTGGCGGTGCCTTGAATGACGCCCCCGCCGCTGGAGGTGAAGGGCGAGTTGCCGAACAGGAATGACGGGGGCAGGCCGATGGCTTCGCCGAGCCAATCCATCATGCGCATTTCGACTTCGGTGGCGGCGGGGCTGGTGGCCCACAGCATGCCCTGCACGCCTAGCCCCGCGCAGAGCAGTTCGGCGAGCACGCTGGGGCCGCTGATGTTCGAGGAGAAGAAGCCGAAGAACGCGGGGTGCTGCCAGTGGGTGATGCCCGGCATCACGACGCGGTCGATGTCGGCGGCGATCTGCGCCCAGGCTTCGCCCGCCTCTGGCGGGTGCGCGGGCAACGCGGCGAAGGTTTCGCCGGGCTTCACGCTGGCGGCGATGGGCATTTCGCTGGGGCGAGTTTGCAGTGCTTCCCAGTAGGCCGCGATGCGATCGACCATTGCGTAGCCCGCGGCTTTGAACTCGTCGGGCGTCATGTGTCGGGGTTCGTGCATGGCGGAGTCCTCGTTCGTTTACTCATCGTGCCACGATGATCCCGGCTCTGCGGGATCGTCGTGTGGTTCGCGAGACTGGCCGCGACGTGCGTCCCTCCACCACGATGCGAAGCGCATCATGGTGGCACAGTTCACCGCTTCACTCAGGGAACTTTGCCAGTTCCTTGTGAATGCGGTCTGCGAGTCGCTTCAGCGTCTCGGGCCCGAAGTCAAAGACCAAGCCGGCCGCCTTGAACAACTCCGGCAGCGGGCGGCTGCCCCCCAGGCTCAGTGCCTTGATGTAGTGCTCCACCGCGCTCGCTTCGCCATGTTCCAAGGAGTGCAGCCACAACTGCAAGGCGCCGAGTTGCGCGATGCCGTATTCGATGTAGTAGAACGGTGCCCCGAAGAGGTGCATCTGCCGGTGCCACAGCAGCGCCCGGGCCTTTTCGAGCCCCGACCAATCCAGTTTCGAACCAAAGCGCTCGTCGAGGGCGAGCCAAGTGGCCGCCCGCTGCTCGTGGGAGTGCGTCGGGTTCGCGTACACCCAGTGCTGGAAGGCATCGATGATCGCGATCCACGGCAGCACCGTGACGGCCCGCTTGAGCTGATCGCGGCAGGCGCGGCGCAGGCTTTCGGGGTTGTCGTAAAACGCCGTGCCCGCTTCGCCCGGGCCCAGGTGCTTCATCGTGAGCATCTCCATGCTCATGCTCGCCACCTCGGCAAACTCGATGGGGCTGGAGCGATACTCCACCAGCGGCTCATCCACACACAGCATGCTGTGAAACGCGTGACCGGCCTCGTGCACCATCGTCTGCACGTCTTTGTGCACGCCCGCGGCGTTCATGAAGATGAACGGCACGCGAGAACGCTCCAGCATGTACTGGTAGCCGCCGGGGGCCTTGCCCATGCGGCTGTCAAGGTCGAGCATGTTGGCGCCCGCGTCGGCGGCGCTGCGCACCCGCCCCCGGCCGTCGCCGAGCTGCTCGAAGAGCCCTGCCAGGCGCGCGTCCAGCCGCCGAAAGACCACGCGCGACTTGGCCACCAGGTCCGCCCCGCCCTCAAAGGGCTTCAGGGGCCCGCGACCCTTCACGTCAACGTTCATGTCCCACGGGCGCAGCGCCGGCACCTTGAGCGCGCTGGCACGCTCGGCATCCAGCGCCCGCATCAGGGGGACAAAGGCGGCTTCAACGCCCGCATGAAACCGCTCGCACGCCGCCACGTCGTAATCAAACCGGTGATAGGTCTTGTACGCGAAGCCGACATAGTTGGGAAAGCCGGCGTTGATGCCCACCTGGTTTCGCAGGCGGATCATCTCGTCGTACACGCCCGTGATCGCCTGGTGGTCTTGCAACCTTCGCTCGGCCACCGCCCGCCACGCCCGCTCGCGCACCGTGCGATCGGTGTTCTCCTGGTACATCGCCATCTGGGGCAGCGTGCGTTCCTTGCCGTCAAACTCGATGGTCATCGCCCCCGCGATCTGGTCGTACTTCTGGCCGAGCTGGGCCAGCTCGGTTTCCAATGGCACGTTTTCGGGGCGGAAGAGCTCGACATCGGCGGTGGCGCTGCGCACCAGCACGTCGTAGCGAGCCGGCAGCGGGTGCTTCTTGACGGTCTCGACGAGCTTCTTGTCCAGCTCAAAGAAGAGGGGCGAGAGCTTGGGGGCAACCTCTTGCAGGTAGGCGGTGTACGCGGCCTGGGCGGCGGTGTCGGAGGTGTTGCAGGTGCTGGCGATGTACAGGCGGGCACGCCCCTCGCTTATGGCCGCGGCCAGCTCGCTGCGATCCAGCAGCCACTTCTCCAGGTCGCTCGCGGCATTGAGTGGGCGGGCGAGCAGCGTGTCGATCAGGGGCGAAATCTGGTCAAACTTGGCGGCGTCGAGAGCGGCAGGAACAAAGCCGCCGGAGCGCGGGGTGTGCTTCATGGGCAATCGTACCGGCGCGGGTTTGGGGCGGCGCATAAAAAAACCCGGAGCCACGCGGCTCCGGGTTTGTAGTAGGCGGCTAGAAGCGTTTACCGAAGCAGGTCGCGGAGACGCTTTTCCTGGGCCTCGAAGAAGTCGCGGAGGTCCTTCTCGTTGGTCACATTGAGCTGCAGCAGGCCGAAGTTGGGGTTGGTGCGGCACGCATCCCGCAGGCGCTGGAGGGTCTGGCGGGCCTGGTTCACAAACTTGCCGCGGCCTTCCTTGGTCTGCTCGGCCATGGCCGCCTGAATCTGGAGGTTGTAGCTGCGGAAATACTGCTGAACGTGTTCCTCGTCCTTGTGGACCTGCTTGCGATAGGCGATATTCCATTCCTCGGCCTTGCTCACGGGCCAGGGCGTGCCCTTGACCTGCTTGCCGACCCAGTTGAGCTCCTGGTAGCCCATGAGCTTGCGGAGCTCCTCGATGTTCGAGGCGGTGCCCTTGGAGAACTTCACGCGCTTGGCGGTCTCGGCGTTGAAGGTGAGAATCTCGTTGTCGCGGTTGACCAGGATTTCGCCGGAGGTGGCGTCGTTGTACCACTTCACCTCGCCGTTGGCGTCGATGGTGGCGGAGAGGGGTTGCTGGATCTGCATGGAACGCATGATCAGCTTGTCGTACCCGCCGCGGGCCGAGATGCGCTGCATGAGGTAGAGCACCTCTTCCAGGCCGCGACCCTTCACGGCGACCAACGCGCCCGACCAGCCGGTGCAGGCGCCGTAGTTGCCCTGGGGGGTGAAGTAGATTTCCTCGATGCAGTGGCTCGACATCGCGGCGGCCGAGATGGCCGAATCGATCCACGCGACGGTGCGGAAGTTCTTCTTGTAGACGTTCTGAATCTCGTCCGAGATGCGTTCGATCTCGAGGAGCAGACCGCCGCCGGAAGTCACGCGGAAGACCACGACGCCCGAGCCGTCGTCGCCGAGTTCTTCCTTGAGCAGCGGCACCATCTCATCGAGGGCGTGGGCGGTCATGTAGATGCCCACGGTGTCGCCCTGATCGGTCTCGCGAGAGCCAAGCGTGATCACCGTCGCCCGGGGCACGCCGTCTTTCACCATCTTGGGCGCGGTACCGTCGGGGGCTGAGGCCGGTGAGCCGTCGATCTTGGCCGGGTCGGCGGCGGGCGCATCACGATCGATCGAGCTGATTTCGTCAGGGCGGAACATCTGCTCATGGTCAATCCCACCGATCGCGTACTTGACCCAGAGGTAGCCGTCCACCTCGCGGACGATCGAGCCTTCAATGACCTTGCCGTCCTTGAGGGTGATCTTGTCGGACGCCTGGGCTCCGGGGGTGATTGAGAAGATCGCGGTCGCGGCCAGCACGCAGGCCATGGCCGCGAGCGACCTCACCATTTTGGACCAAATCTTGTTCATGATCGAGGCTCCTTCGCTGCCACTATGGCGACCGACCTTCAGTCAATGTGTTCTGAGTTCGATACCGGCGGCACCGGGACGTCGCATGCCGCGGGAACGGATTACCGCTTGTCTTTCTGCTGCTCGATCTTGATCTGCTCGATGTAGGTGTTGATGACATCCTCGGGGGGGATGCCGTTTTGGCGCAGCCAGCGCTGGGTGAGGGCTTCCTCGTAGCGGCCCTTGATGGCGGCCTTGATGTCGTTCCAGAGTCTCGTGCGGCGGCCGCGGGCCTTGGTGCGGGCAGCGTAGTCGGCTGGCGCCGCCACCTGCACGCGGTCGACATCCTCGCGAAGGTTCCGCAGGGTGCGGTGTGTGGCGTCCAGACCGTCAACCCAGCTGGTCATGATGTACTTGGAGCGTCCGGAATCCTCGACCGCGCTGCGGTCGATGCCCATCGCGATGAGCAGGTCGTCCTTGGTGTCGATGGTGCCCTTGGAAATTCCGAGTTTCTTGGCGGTCGAGGCGTCGAGGGTCAATACGTCGTTGCCGTTGGCGGAGACGCGCTGCGCGTCGGTGTCCTCGTTGGCGTCCTTGCCGTCGTCGGTGAGGAGCTCCTCGCCGGGGTTCTGCGGGTAGCCCTCAAAGAGCTCCGGCTTGCCGTTGACGTATCGGACCGAGAGGACGTACTCGACGCGGGCCATGGCGCGGATGAGGCGGTAGTCGTAGCCACCCCGGATCGCCCAGCCTTCGGCGTGGCCGAGGCGCAGCGAGCGCTGCTTCTCGCGGACGACGTCATCGCCCACGCCGTCGTAGAGGTGGCTGAGGTTGCCGAGCCCGCCCACGCGGCCGTCGGAGGTGAAATAGAGCTCGGGAACGATGAACGGCATGAACGCCGCACCCGCCATGGCCTGCTTCACCCACATGGCGATGCGGGGCTTCTTGGTCCACTCGCGGGGGATCTCTTCGGCGAAGACGGGCACGATCTGCTCGGCGCGGAAGAGTTCGTCGAACTGGGCGAAGTCGTTGTCGAGCTGTTTGAGGCCGCCGGGCTGGGAGAAGTCGGCGTTGATCTTCATGATGATGATGTCGGCCGCGTTCTTTTTGGCGTCCGCCACCGCTTCGCGGATCGGCGTCTGGGAGATATCTTCGCCGAAGCGCCCGGCGAGTTCGATCCAGTAGTACTTCTGCTTGCCGTCGGCGGACACGGGGGGCGTGGCGTCGGCCATCACCGGCGAGCTCTTGTCGTCGGCGGGGGCGTCGTCGAGCGTCACGCCACGCTTGATGTCGAGGATGTTGGACTTCTGGTACTGCGTTTCAAAGGCGATGCCCGCCACCTTGCCCTTGAGCTGCACCGTGGTCGGTGTCTCGCCGGTCAGCACGCCCTTGAGCGTGTGCCCGTCGCGGAAGATGAGCATCACGTTCTTCTCGTCGGCCTTGGGGGTGGCGGCCTTGTCCATGGTGCCGGGTTGAGCCTTCTCACCCTGCGCGGCGGAGAGCGTCGGCGTAGCCGCGGCAATCGCCAGCCCGCACACGCCAATCAGGCTCCACTTTCCCAACACGCTTGCGACGAGCTTCTTCATGACGCGCTCCTGTTCCAAACCACTCTGAAACCCGCGGGGTGCCCACGAGCGTTTGCTTCACACATACCCCGTCGACCGAAAGCGAGCCGACGATCTGATTGCCGCCACCGGTGTCTTCTGCCCGGCAGTGCTTCACGCGTGCCGGGCAAGTGAAAATCGTATCCGAACATTCCCGTCGCCGCCCCCGAATCGGCGGCTTTCTTGCGATGCAGGCGGGTGGACCTACCGAACCGAAGTGCGGCGACCCAACCGGCTTAGACGCCAAGGGGGGCCCCGGGTTCCCTGGCCTCTTCCAAAGTTCTCACCCGATCTTCCAGTTGAGCGTCGTAGACCGCGTCCAGAATCCTTCGAAACGCCGGCCCGGGCGCGAGACCCATGCGGATGAGTTCGTCGCCCGTCAGGAGCAACTGGGGCGCGATCCCGGAGGGCGTCGCCGCAAGTTCTCGGACGCGACTTTCCACGGCCGCGGCCGATGAGGCAGCGAATGTAGACAGAACGGTCAGAGCGGTTGCGAAGTCTTTCTTTGCCGCGAGGCGCTTTTGAGCGGCGACGCCGAGCTCATTCCACCCGTGGGTCAGCGCACCGAGGGTTTCGAGCACCGCGGCCAGACCGTCGCGGTGTTCGTTGCTCAGGCACAGCGAGTGCCGCCATGTGGTGACCAGGGTGCCCCGGACGGTCGCGCTTTGGGAAGGGGACCAGCCCAGGTCGAGAGCCCACGCGGCCAACGCGCCGACGAAGGGTGTCGCCGCGGGCAATGCACTTAGCGACCCCCCCAAGGGGCTCTGGCTTGGCCAATCGAGCACGGGCTTCTCGAGGTCGAGATCGCGGAGGAGGGCGGCCGCCCTGGACCGGGCGGGGTGGGTCAGCATCCGTTCGACTTCGTCCCCGATGCGTTCGCGGCTCACGCCGGTGAGGTCGCGGGCGTGGCGGCGGATGGCCCCGGCGGTGCCGGGCTCGATGGTGAACCCGAGCTTGGCGGCCAGGCGCACCGCGCGGAGGGCGCGGAGGTGATCTTCGGCCAGACGGGCGTCGGGGTCGCCGACAGCACGGAGCACGCGCGAGGTGATGTCGGCTTGGCCACCGACAAAGTCGAAGAGGCGGCCGGAGAGGGGGTCGAGAAAGAGGGCGTTGACCGTGAAGTCGCGGCGGGCGGCGTCTTCCTCGGGGGTGCTGAAGCGGACGCTGTCGGGGCGCCGGCTGTCGGTGTAGGTGCCATCGGCCCGGAAGGTGGCCACCTCCACCACATGGCGGCTACCGGGGGCCTTGACGAGCACCACCCCGAAGCTCTTGCCCACTTCGCCAGAGCGTGGAAACAGGTGCATGACTCGTTCGGGCACGGCGTCGGTGGCGACGTCGTAGTCATCTGGGGTGCGGCCCAGAAGCTCATCGCGGACGCAGCCTCCGGCGAAATAGGCGACGTGCCCTGCGCGGCGGAGGGTCTCGACGATGCGGGTGGCGCTGTCGCGGGGGGTGATGTCGCCGCCGGTCATGCTCGACAGGGTAATGCGGGAGCAGGGGGAAGGTGGAAGGCGCTTTGCTCGGAGGGACGGGCCCGCGGCAGGGGCTTAGGAGTTGTCGAGCGTGCTGGTGGAGTTGAAGGAGAGGATGACGCGGTCCTTTTCGCCTTTGTAGGGCAGGCCACTGTGGAGGAGGTAGGCGGGGAAGAGGATGAGGGTGCCGGGGATCGGCGGCACATCCAGGTGGGCGGCCCCCATGTAGTGATTGCCGAAGTCGGAGTGTTTGGCGCCGCTGGCGCGGGGGCTGTAGAAGCGGTTGACGCCGTTGGGGGCGTGACTGGTGATGTCCGTGGGAATGTCGGACATCTGGAGGTAGTAGACGCCGCACCAGGAGCATCCGCCGTGGTAGTGGGCGTCGTGGAAGCCGGAGTTGTTGGTGATGTGGAACCAGCTATCCGAGAACTTGACGCGGATGCGGTTGATGTCGACATCGCGCCCGTTGACATGCCAGACGGCGCGCTTGATGCTCGACTCGATGAAGGCGATGAGCTGGCGCAGGCCGGGGTGGGTGGTCATCTCGAAGAGATCGAACTTGCTCTCGAAGAGGCCTTCTTTGCTTTTAAGACTGGTGGCGACTTCGCTGGCGATGTTTTTGGTTTCGCCGGCTTTGATGTCGTAGAGGTGCTGGATGATGCCCGGGGCATCGCGTTCGTGGTCTTTGTAGCGGCGCGAAAAGAGGGTTGTTGCCCAGTAGTTTCGTGGGGTGAGTTCAAACTCGCCGGGCGGGCCGCCGTAGAGACCGGTGACCGGATCGGACGGGATGGTGACAACGTGTTCGGACATGCCGCGGATGGGCGGCGTGACGCGCGTGTTCATGTGAGTTACCCCCGCATGCAAGGTACGGACGCGGGGAGCGCGTGCAAGATGTGTGAAGCGGGATTGCGCCAGTCTTGATACGACCTGCACGTGTTGTATGCCGGACTGAAATGTTGACCCCAGTGTTGTACGGGGTATCGGCACGCGGTTCGAGTGGCGTTCGTATAGGCGGAGCGTCGGACTCGTCAGGGCGAACGCTGAGCGGCCCGAGCCGCGTCGAGAAACTCAACGCCGCGGCGGAGGTGCGGGATGAGGATGGAGCCGCCCACGATGAGGGCGACGTCGAAGGCTTCCCACAGTTGCTCGTCGCTCACGCCGGCGTTGACGCATTGATCGATGTGGTAGGCGATGCAGTCATCGCAGCGGAGCACGGCGCTGGCGACCAGGCCGAGGAGTTCTTTGGTCTTGGCATCGAGGGCACCGGGTTCGTAGGTTTGGCCGTCGAGGCGGAAGAAGCGCTTGGTGACCATGGTGCCGCCGGGGGCGATGGCTCCGTCTGGCCGGGAGGCGCCGACTTCGGCTCGTTCGGCATCTTCACCCAGGATTCGCCGGTTCATCTTGGAGCGGTAGGCTTGGAACTGCTCGTAACGGCCGGCGGCGGGTGGTGGGGTGGTCATGTCGTCAGGGTACGAAGGAAACCCGGCGACGGAAAAGGCCACTAAAGGCCGCGGGCCCGGCGTGGTAGGCTTGGCGGAGCGGGATCGTGGTTTGAGGATGGGCGGGAGCTATACCCACCGGCGGCGGGGGAAAAGCCCCGGCCGGTCGGGCGGCGAAAGATGACGTATTCATGAGTAGCCAAGAGACTGTCACTCTGACTCGCGATTTGGCGCTTTCCGGCGCGGGCACGGCACCGGTGAGCGCGGAGGTGGAGATTCCCAAGCAACTGGGCGCGGTGGAGCTGGTGCGCGAGGTCGGCAAGGGGGGGATGGGGGTGGTGTGGCTGGGGCGCGACACGCTGCTGGGGCGCGACGTGGCGGTGAAGTTTTTGTTGCACGCGGTGGCGAGCCCGGATGATCCGGATTTTGCGCAGTTTCTGGAGGGTGCGAAGGCCGCGGCCGCGTTGAGGCACAAGGGGCTGAACTCGGTCATCCATGCCGATGTGATTAACGGGATTCCGTTTATTGTGATGGAGTATGTGGATGGGCCGACGCTGGCGGAGGTGTTGCAGCGGACCGGGGCGTTGCCGCTGGCGGCGACGCGGGTGGTGATGAACGCCGCGTGCGAGGCGGTGGGCGTGCTGCACGAGGCGGGCATTGTGCATCGCGACATCAAGCCCGCGAACATTCTGCTGGGGCAGGACGGCGCCATTGTGCTGACGGACTTTGGCCTGGCGTGCCAGCGCCCGCGGCTGAGCATGGGCAGCCGCGTGGAGGCGGTGGCGGGGACGCCGACGTACATGGCCCCCGAAATGTTTGACAAAAACGTTTCGGCGCGGAGCGATGTGTACGCCCTTGGCATCATGATGTACGAGCTGCTGACGGGTCAGGCCCCGTTTGATGGGACGCTGGAGGAAGTGCGCGAGGCGCACCGCAACACCGAGGTGCCGGTGGACGACCTGGCCCCCTTTGACCCCGCGCTGGCGGATGTGGTGGCCCGGGCGACCAACAAGAACCCGATGTTCCGGCTCAAAACCGGGGCGTCGATGCTGCTGGCGATCGAGGAGGCGTTTACCAACACCAATGCGATGGTGAGCAACAAGGCCCGGGGCGAAAGCGAGCTGGCGGCGGTGACGCAGCGGACGCTCGGGCGCGCGGGCCTGACGCGGAGCGGCGAAAAGGAAGCCGCCCAGGTGACGTACTACGACCGGCTGACGACGCTGGTGCAGAAGCGCAAGGAGTCGGATTCCGGGGACCCGGTGGACCTCATCGACAAAGTGACGCAGGATGTAATTTGCTGGCGCTGCCGGGCGGTTCTCAAGGGAACGCCCTTGACTGGGCGCTGCCCGGGGTGCCTGCTGCTGGTGCGCGAGGCGATGAAGGCCAAACCGGAGGACGCGACGCCGGTGGCGCAGCCCCCGAGCGGGACGATGGAGCCAGAGGCCGGGCGTGCGGAAGCGCCTGCGTCAGAAATGGCCGCGCCACAGGTGGAAACGCCCCCCGCACCCGCATCGCCCGCCAGGACGGCCCAGCAGTCGCCGAAGCGAGTCGGCCTGCGGGCGAAAGTGAAGGCGGCGTGGCGCGACTTTCTGGGCGGGTGAGCGCCCCCTAGCCTTGGCTCATGGACGTTCGTGTGATCAGCATCGGTGCTCTGGCGGCTCATCCTTTGTGGGGCGAGCGTGCCCCGGTGCGGACCGGTCACGCGACCACCACACTGATTTCGACCGAAGCGCGGCGTGTGCTGGTGGATCCGGGGCTGCCGACGCAGGCGCTGGTCGCGCGGCTGTCGGAGCGGGCGAACCTGATGCCGCGCGATATCACGGATGTGTTTTTGACGAGCTTTCATCCGGAAAATCGGCGCGGGTTGCTCGCGTTTGAGAACGCCAAGTGGTGGATTCATGCGCCGGAGCGCGAGTCCGTCGGCGTGGCGCTGGCCCAGCGCGTGCGGGCTATGAAAACCGGGGAGGGAATCGAGGCGGGGGGCGGGCACGATCAGGAACTTCTGCACGCCCTGCAGCAGGACATCGCGATTCTGCAACGCTGCGAGGCGGCCCCGGACGATCTGGCCCCGCGGGTGGCGCTCTTCCCGCTGCCGGGCATCACCCCCGGCCTGGCCGGGTTGCTGCTGGAAGACCTGCGCCACACGACGCTGATCTGCGGCGACGCGTTGCCGACCATCGAGCACTTGGAGCAGGGCAAGGTGCTCAGCCCGGCGGCCAGCGTGGACCAGGCCCGCAGCAGCTTTGAAGAAGCTTTGGAAATCGCGGACTTGCTGATCCTGGGGCGCGACAACATGGTGGTGAACCCCACCAAGCGGCCGTTCTGAACGCTCGATGGCGCGGTGTCGCGCGGATGGTTTGAGTCCGGCACGCGAACATATACCAAGCAGAAAATGTAGCGTTTTTACTCGTAGCGTAGAGCCGGATTCGCTCAACCTCTTCGTAATGCAAGGACCGATCTTCATTGGCGGGGCGCCGCGATCTGGAACGACGGCGTTGTGGAACGCGCTGACCAAGCACCCCAACCTGACGCCGCGCGAGGGGTATGGGCGCACGGACAAGGAACTCTGGTTCTTTGCCGAGTTCTTTGCGGGGCGGACCAAGCGCGACATCGGGCGGCGGACGCACCCGCTCGACCTTGAGTACGCGCACGACGCGGTGCAGTTCATCGACGGGTTCATGCGCTGGCACACGGCCGCCCCGAATGGGCGGTACATCGCGGCCCTGGTCGACAACATCTTGTACGCCGAAGAGATTCTGACGTTGTTGCCGCAGGCGAAGATGCTGATGATGGTGCGGCACCCGCAGGAGAACGTGTGGAGCCTGCTGAACGCGTTCTTTTCCGGGTTCATCCGCAAGGCCAAGGGGGCGGACCTCATCACCGACGAGGAAATCGGCAAGGCGGTGGAGATTTGGCGGGAGCGGGCGGCCATCGTGTTGCGGGCGTTGGCGGGCGAACTCGGTCCGCGCGTGATGGTGGTGCGCCAGGAGCGGTTCATTCTTGAGCCTGAGGCGGTGTCGCGCGAGATGCTGGAGTTTGTGGGTGAGCCGTATGACGCGGCAGTGGCCGCGGCTCTTTCGGATGGCGTGATCAACACCTCTTTTCCCCCCGACAAAGAGCCCAGCGAGAAGTCGTTTATGGAGGTCGTTCCGGTGAACGGCGCGGGCGAGCGCGAGGCGTTCTTTGCCCGCTCTCGCGCCGAGCTGGTGGCCCACCCACGCGTGTGTGCCGTGGTGCGCGAGCTGGCCGGCAGCGAAATGCACCAGCTGGGGTACCCGGACCTGACCGAGGTTTCGCCCGCAGCCGCCCCGGTGACGGGCAAGGTCCGCGCGGGGGAGATCGTGCAGGTTTCGGTGGTTCCCGTGAAGCAATCGTTCGCCGTCGACGACATCGTGACGGTTCGCGTCGTGGTTCAGGCGAACCAGGACATCGGCCACCCCAGCGTGAGCTACGTGGTGCACGACGAACTAGGCGAGCGGCTGTTTGGCACCACGACATTTGACGAGAACGTGAAACTGCCGGACATGCCGGCGGGCACGCAGATGACGGTGGAGTTTGCCTTCCCGGCCAAGGTGCGAGTGGGCGAGTACAAGGTGTCGGCGTCGTTCAACTCGGTGTCGCTGCCGGGGTATGTGGACAACGTGCTGCATCATCAGCGCGAGCACGCCGCGGCCTTCAAGGTGCACTACACCGAGGGGCGTCCGGTGCATTACCGGTTTTCGATTCCCGCGGAGATCCGGGCGCACTCGCACGGGGCGGCGAATGTGCCGCAGGATGTGGGTTGAGTGGCGGTTCAATCCGGCGTGTCTGCGAGCATGGGGTCTGTCTGGAGCGTCGGCATTCCCGGCGCGGCCGATCGCGATTGCTTCCACTGCACCATGAGCAACAACCCCGCACCGAGCACGGCCAGCGAGCCGCTGATCCACTGAGCCCCGGTGAGCAGCACGCCGTTCACAGCCAGCTGGGCGATGGCCACCACAAACGGTTGAAGCTGTACGACCCCGCTAGAGACGGCCACGCCGAGGCGCGCGATGGCGGTGTAGTACCACACATGGCCCAGCGCGATGCCGATGACGGAGCTGAGCACAAAGACGGCGAACTGGCCGAAGCTCAGGCCCCAGGCGCTGGCGCCGTGGTCGGCAACTCCGCTCTTGTTGTGCCCGAAGATGAGCATGAGCGTCACGAGAAACAACGCGGTGTACTGGCTGATGGCGGCGAACGCGATGACGGGGTTCACGCCTTCCAGCCGCCGACGCACTTCAAGCGAGTAGCCCGCAAACAGCACCCCGCCGCTGACGGCCAGAACGACACCCAGCGAGTGCGAGGCGTGGACGCCCACAGGGGCTGCCGGCCCGCCGCCCCGGGCCAGAAAGAGCGTGCCCGCGATGCCCGCCAGCACAAGCACAATACCGAGCCAGCTTTGCGGGGCTTTCAGAAGCCTTCGCTCGGCGGGGAAGAGGAGGTAGGCCCCGATGGCGACGAACACAATCTGCGATCGCAGGCCAAAGCTGCCGGTGGCCGCGTCGATGTGATAGAAGGAAAGCGCGAATGCGGTTTGCCCGGCGGCGTTGAAAATCGACGGCGTGAGGGCCCGCCACGCCAAGCGCCGTGGCAGGCGGCCACGGATCACGCCGACGATGAGCACCGGTGCCCAGATGATGGCCGCGAACCCGTAACGCCAACCGTTGCTGGTCCATACGTCGAGGCTCTCGGCAAAGTGCTGGATGAACAGGGGCGTGGACGACCAGGCCAGCAGCGTGAGCACGATGGTGATGATGCCCGTAAGGGGCGATGGGTGCGAAGCGGGCTTGGCGGGGGCAGAAGAAGGCGGCACGGGTGCGACTGTAGATGCCGGACCGTCAGGCCCGTGCCACATCTTCGCGCAGCACGCTGGTCAGCCGCGACAGGAACTCACCAACCGCGGCTTCGTCGTGCATCAGTGAAAGATA
>JBAZUW010000069.1:0-15683 GCA_041661205.1 Phycisphaerales bacterium | reverse complement strand
CATCGCCAACCAATACAAAACCACCCTCGAAGCCCTCACCCTCTGGCTCAATCGCGAAGACATCGCCGCGCGGCTCAACAACATCGAGTCCGCCGTCTGCCGCCGCACCCGTCTCATCGCCACCAACTTCATGCCCTGCGTCGCCCGCCTCTGCACCATCATCGTCTCCAACCACTTCGAAGACGAACACGAGCTCGATCCCGGCCCCGTCACCAACGAACCCCGCCGCCGCTCGCGTGACGGAGCCCGCAAAGCCGGCGCCCTCCTCCTCCGCCTCGCCCGCCTCTTCCCCTCTTCTTCCCCGCCGCGCTCAAAGCCCGATGCCTCGATGCCGCATGCCTCGATGCCTTCTTCTTCTTCTTTTTCCCCGGCTGCCGGTGGGACAGGCGTCCCGCCTGTCCACGAACGCGCGAACCCTACCGAGCTGGCAACCCAACCCCACTCCTCAGTCAGGCGTGACGCCTATTCCATCAACAACGAATCAATCTCCACCGCGCCCGCCGTCCACCCCACCCCTCATGGCTCGCGCCTTGCACTCACAGCCCCTCTCACTCCCCCTTCCGCCCCGCCTTCTTCCCCAGCTCCTCCATCAAATCCATCTGCACTTCCTGAATCTGTATCAGCCGTTGCCATTGGTGCGTCAGCAACTGGTCCAGCTTGGTATGCACCAGCCGAATCTCCAGCTCCGCCTTCAGGTTCACGCGATAATCGTGCTCGGCCCGCATTCGGTCCTTCGCGGCCTGCCGGTTCTGACTCATCATGATCACCGGCGCCTGCAACGCCGCCAGCGTCGACAGCACCAGGTTCAGCAGAATAAACGGATACGGGTCAAAGGGCCGCGACAACAGCAGCCCCAGGTTGAGACACATCCATACCGCAATGATCGCGCCAAACAGCACAATAAACGACCAGCTCCCCCCGAACGACGCCACCCGATCCGCCAGCCGCTGCCCCACCGTCAGCTTCTCGCCAAACTCCTCATTCAAGTTCGCGGCGATCGTCTCCTGGTCCCGCAGCGCCGCCACCACCTGCTCGTCGAGTGTCGAAAGCTCGCCGCGCTCCACCTGCAGCAGCGAACGCACAAACTCCGCCCGATACTTGGAGTTGCACGATGTGCACACAAACGACTCATCGCAAAATGCCGGATGATCCCGCCGGATCAACTCCGCCAACCCCACGCGAACCGCCCCGCCCGGAAGCATGGCCCGCTTGGAGAATCGCTTGCCGCAGACCACGCACGTTTCTTCGATTGGCTTGGTGTGCTCCATGCCAGATCCTACGAGCCCGAAGCGCAAGCGAGGGTCTCCCACGTGACCGCAAACCAGTGTATCTTCGCTTGCCCTTCGGTCTCCTAACACACCTGATACACTCTGCCCGCATGTCCTCCACCTCCCCAACTGTCGCATTCATTTCCGGCGGCAAGCTCTTCGTCGCCTCCGCGAGCGCCCCGCCCGCCGAAGTGCCCAGCGCGTTCCTCCAACGGATGCTCGATCGCATCGAGCAGGATCGCTCGCGCGGCGCCTGGAAGGACGATTCGTTCGGCTGGAACTTCACCGCGCGCGGGCCCATGGCCAAAACCGGTGCCAACCTCGGACGCGAGGCCCGCTTTACCAGCGTCGCGCTGGCCGCCCCCGGCGAAGTGCTCTACTCGCTTGAGTCCGACGCCGCTGGCGGCCTGTTCCACATGCAAGTCACCTCGAAGGACGAGCGACGCATGTTTCACAAGCAGGACGTGCGAATCTCGGACATCGCGGTACACCCGGTGACCGGCATGATCGCGCTCTCGCTGCGCAATGTCGACGGAACGTCCCACCTCGGCCTGATGAACCCCACCGGCGGCGGGCTGCGTCCCCTCACCGAAGGAGACGTCATCGATGGCGCCCCCAGTTGGTCGCCCTCCGGAGGCACTCGCGGCACGCTGCTCTACCACTCCGCCGGCATCGCCCGCGCACCCCAGGGCCACTTCAGCGCCGTCGGCCCCAACGCCGTGCATGAGCTCAATCTCGATACCGATGAGCTCAGCACGCTCCTGGAGAGCGAGACGCTGGACTACCTGACGCCGCGCAAAGCCTCCGATGGCTCACTGTATTACATCCAGCGCCCGTACTACCCCTTCGGTGCTCCGCCCAGCCGGCTCGGAATACTCAAGGACATCATTCTCTTCCCGGTGCGCTTGGGCACTGCCGTCGTGCACTTCCTCAACATCTTCTCGGTAATGTTCAGCCGCAAGCCGCTGATTACCTCCGGCGGCCCGCCCCGCGAAGGTCTGGACCAGCGCCAAATCATGCTCTGGGGCAAGATGATGGACGCCGAGAAAGCCCTGCGCGAAAACAGGGGCGAAGGCGGGATCGTGCCGAAGGATTGGCGCCTCATTCGTCGCGACGCTGCGGGAAAGGAAACGACCTTGTCCGAGAGCGTCGTCGCCTTCGACATCGCGGCCGACGGCGGCGTGGTCTGGACCAACGGTTCAACCATCTACCACCAAGCCAATGGCGCCCCCCGCCAAGAAATCGCGAGCGGAAAAATGATCGAACGCCTCACCCTGGTGTTGTAAGTCGTTGTTGAGAATCCACATACCTCCCACCTGCCTGGTCTTGCCAAGATTGCGCGTCGGTCCGGTTCGCGCGTCGCAAACACACCTCTAGCGCCCTCACCATGCAATCATGATGCGATCATGACGCATCCCGCCCGGCGACCTCCCACACTCCTCCCTTCGCGGCCATCGTGGGTCCGCGGTCCCCTGTCTGTCTCACCCGAGGAGAGTCACCATGCGTCTCACCCTGCTTCTGGCTGGCATCGCCGCCGCCGCTTCCGCTGCCCAGGCCCAAACCGTTCAGAATCTCAACTACATCGGTCAGCAGATCTTCCCCACCGCCACGTTCTTCGGCGGCACCCAGGTCGGCGGGCTCTCCGGCATCAGCTACGACGCCGCCACCAACTCCTTCTTCTCCATCTCCGATGATCGCAGCCAGATCAACCCCGCTCGCTTCTACAACCTCTCCATCAACCTCGCCGACGGCGCCCTCAACAATGGCGACGTCAGCTTCAACTCCGTCACCACCCTCCTCCGCCCCGACGGCACCGCCTTCCCCACCTTCGCCCTTGATCCCGAAGGCATCGCGGTTGCCCCCAACGGCGACCTGTTCGTCTCGTCCGAAGGCGACACCAGCCGCGGCATTCAGCCCTTCATCAACCGCTTCAGCCGCACCACCGGCCAGCAGGTCCAGGCTCTGCCCGTCCCCTCCAAGTTCCTCGTCGGCAACCCCGTCAGTGGCGTGCGCAACAACCTCGCCTTCGAAACCCTCACCCTTTCCCCCAACGGCAACTCCCTCTTCACCGCCACCGAAAACGCCCTGGTGCAGGACGGCCCCGCCGCCGATGTCACCACCGGCACGCCTTCCCGCATCCTGCGCTACGACCTCAACAGCAGCCAGCCCGCGCAGGAGTTCGTCTACGTGACCGACGCGGTCGCCGAGCCCACCAACCCCGCCGGCGCGTTCGCGACCAATGGCCTCGTCGACATGCTCGCCCTCAGCGACCACTCCTTCCTCGCCCTCGAGCGCTCCTTCTCCGTTGGCGCGCAGGGCGCGGGCGGCACCGGCAACATCATCAAGCTCTTTCAGGTCGAGCTCAACGGCGCCACCGACGTCAGCGGCTTGGACGCCCTGGGCGCCCCCGGCTCCTACACCAGCGTCACCAAGACGCTGCTCCTGAACCTCTCCGACCTCGGCATCGCGCTGGACAACATCGAAGGCCTCTCCTTTGGCCCCACCCTGCCCAACGGCCAGCGCTCGCTGATCCTCGTGAGCGACAACAACTTCAGCGCCACCCAGTTCACCCAGTTCGTCGCCTTCGGCGTGGACGTCGTCCCCGCCCCGGGTGCCGTCGCCCTGCTGGGCCTGGGTGGCCTCGTCGCGACCCGCCGCCGCCGGTAAACACTTCTGCGATCTCAACTTCAGAACGCCCGGCGAAATGCCGGGCGTTTTCTATTTTGAGGGCCATGCCGGACCGATCGAATACCGGCGGCTTTGCGTCTCGTGTACGCTTGCCTCTCAGTTGCCGCGATTCCCGCCCTCTCGGAGTTCCCCATGCCCTTTGATCTCGCCAACAAACGCATCATCCTCACCGGCGGCGCCGGGTTTCTCGGCCGCCATGTCGTGCAGCACCTCCACTCGCGGGGCGTGCCCGACAGCAACATCTTCATCCCCCGCCGCCGCGACTTTGACCTGACCGAGATGGCCGAGGTGCAGCGCCTCTACCGCGTCGCGTTCAAGAACGCCAAGGCCGACGTGGTGATCCACCTCGCCGCCGAGGTCGGGGGCATCGGTGCCAATCGGGACAACCCGGGGCGCTACTTCTACGCCAACATGGCCATGGCTTTGCACCTCATCGAGCAGTCCCGCCTCGATGGGCTCATCGAGCGGGGAGGCAAGTTTGTCCAGACCGGCACCATCTGTGCCTACCCGAAGTTCGCGGTCATCCCGTTCAAAGAAGACGACATCTGGAACGGCTATCCGGAAGAGACCAACGCGCCGTACGGCATCGCCAAGAAGGCCGCGTGGCAGATGCTCGATGCGTACAAGCTCCAGTACAAGATGCACAGCACCTATGTGCTGCCGGTGAACCTGTACGGCCCGTGGGACAACTTTGACCTGCACACCAGCCACGTCATCCCCGCGCTGATACGCAAGTGTGTGGAAGCTCAAAACCGCGGCGACAAGGAGATCGTGTGCTGGGGCACGGGGGCCGCGAGCCGCGAGTTCCTGTATGTGGACGACGCGGCCGAGGGGATCCTCCGCGCGACCGAAGTGATGGACGACCCCACGCCCATCAACCTGGGCGCGGGCTTTGAAATCACCATCAAGAACCTGGTCGAACTCATTGTGAAGTTGACGGGGTTCAAGGGGGCGATTACGTGGGACAGCACCAAGCCCGACGGCCAGCCGCGCCGCCAACTGAGTGTTGAAAAGGCCTCCAAGCTGTTAGGCTGGAAGGCCCAGATGGGCTTTGAGGAAGGCCTCAAGCGCACCATCGAGTGGTTCCGGGCTCACGGGGCGTGAGCGGCAAGATCACCTGAGGTCGTCGAGCGGAAACGCGGGCCGCGCCAATGGCCGGATGGCCAGTGCCAGCAGCGTCCGCTCGGAATCATCACCCGCGATGCGGTTGGTCTTGATGACCGCGCACTGCGTGCAGCGATGAATGACCGCCCACTCGCCGGCGCCCTTGACCTCAATCCCGATCGGCTCCATCGCCGCTCGGCAGGGGCTAGCCCGATCCCCCGGCTGCTCATCCACATGGCGGCTGTAAAGACACGCCGGGCAGTGGTTCCGATGCTTCGTCCCCCACGCCTCTCCCGGCACCTGCAACTTGCAGTGAATGCACGAAAACCCGTCCGACTCATTGCGGCGGGCGCGATCATGATTCGACATTGGTGTATGTCATCCAACTCGGCCCGCGACTCACGGACCGGCGACTTCAATCCTTCTGCGGAGCTCGCCCATCAGCAAGACTTGCAATTCGCGCGCAGGCACCGCGCGAACGCTCGAAGGTCGAACGTGCAAGCCAAACTGCGGGGATCAGACAGTCTCAGTCTTCATACCTGACTCGCGGGCCTGGCTCTTTTGGAGCTGCTGCCTAAGTGTACCACCCCAATCTGCGAGTAGGCGTATTCACCGGTCCCGCTGGATTACCCGGCCCGAAAACCCGATGCCGTGGATGAAGTGCCCGCCGTCGCCTCCATCTCCGCCAACGTCATCGGTCTGTCCGCATTTACGCGGGCCACCCAGGCTGTCAATCAATCCCTCGAACGCCTCTCCACCGGCAAGAAGATCAACCGCGCCAGCGATGACCCAAGCGGGCTCATCTCCGTCACCAACTTCAAGGTCCGAGAAACCGAGCTCAACGCCAAGCTGGGCGTGATCGATCAACAGACTTCGCGGCTGGGAGCGATCGACGGTGCGACCTCCGTGCTCACCGACCAGGTGCTCTCGTTGCAATCGCACGTGCTGGCGGCCGCCAACTCTGGCGGGCTCAGCAAGGGCGAGCTTGAAGCTCACCAGACCGACGTCAACGCCATCCTTGATTCCATCGACTTCCTGTCGCAGACGACCGTCTTCAAGGGCGAGCAACTGCTGAAGGACGACACCACCGCGTCGCTGGGCGGCTGGAATGTCGCCACCAAAGACGAAAACGGCAACCCCACCACGAAAACCCTTTCGCTGAAGGACCTGCGCGTGGGGGGTGCGCTGCAGCTCGACGGGGGCGACCTCGAAACCGCCCAGACCGTGGTTAAGGCCGCGGTCGATGCCCTCACGGGCAAGCGGGCCAGCAACGGTGCGGCCATCCAGGGGCTTCAAAGCCAGCAACGCTCGGCACTCTCCGAGCTTGAAGAAATCACCAAGGCCCGCTCGGACCTCGAAGACACCGACTTCGCCGCGGAAGCCAGCAACCTGATTCGCGGGCAGACGCAGCAGCAGGCCGCCCAGTTCGTCATCCAGTTCTCCGAGCAGCAGCGCGCCAAGCAAACGCTGACGCTGCTCACGCCCCTCACAAAGACGGCGGCATGACCGATGACACGCGTCCGGCGTGCCGATAATCAGGTGCCGTGAGCAACCGACCGAACAAATCCCTTCATGTGGTGCTGCTCAATCAGCCGTTCCATCCGGACGTGGTGTCGACCGCGCAGATCGCCAAGGACCTGGCCGATGCGCTGGTGCGGCGTGGGCATCGCGTGACGGCGGTTGCGAGCCGCAGCGTGTACGGCAAGGCGGGGGCGAGCCTGCTGAAGCGCGAAGAGATCCCGGTGGAACACAAGGACGGCACGCACGCGGGGAGCATCAGCGTGCGGCGGGTGGGGCTGAGCATCTTTGGGAAGAAGGGCATCGCGGCCCGGCTTGCCGATTTTCTGCTTTTCTACATGCTCGCGACGCTGCGCGTGCTCACGCTGCCCAGGCCCGACATCGTCGTGAGCTTCACGACGCCTCCGTTCATTTCGCTGGTGGGCATTCTCGCCCGCTGGTTTCGCGGTTCGCGCTGCGTGTACTGGGTCATGGACCTCTACCCGGACGTCGCCATCGAGTGCGGCGTCATGAAGCGCGGCTCGCTGGCCGCGGGAATCTTCGAGCGCCTGAGCCGCTGGATTCTGCGAACCAGCGACGCCACGGTGGTGCTGGGGCGCTGCATGCGCGAGCGGGTGCTGGCCAAGGGGATCGCGCCGGCGAAGGTGGCGTGGATCCCGGTGTGGGCGGACCTTACGGGCATTGACCCGGTGGCGCACGAGAAGAACCCGTACCGCGCCAAGTTCGCGCCGCACAACGAGTTCGTGGTGATGTACTCGGGCAACCTGGGGATCGGGCACGACGCCGCCACCATGATCGACGCGATGACGCGTCTGAAGAACGACCCCGGCATTCGGTTTGTCTTCGTGGGGGGCGGCAAGCGCCGGGCGGAGGTGGAAGCGGCCGCGAAGTCCGAGGGCCTGACCAACTTCGCATGGTTTGACTATCAACCCCGCGAGGCGCTGGGGTACAGCCTTTCGGCGGCTGACATTCACCTCATTTCATTGCGGCGCGGGCTGGAAGGGATCATGGTGCCGAGCAAGCTCTTCGGGGTGATGGCCGCGGGCCGGGGGTCGGTGTACATCGGCGAACCGTCGAGTGAGATCTGGCGGGTGCTTTCTGCCGCCAACGCGGGGGTGATGACCCCCGAGGGTGATGGCGCCGCGCTGGCCTCAACCATCGTCGCGCTGCGCGACGACCCGGCCCGGCGGGCGGCCCTCGGAGCTGCGGCCCGTCAGGGCATCGAAGGCAGGTTCGATGCCGCCACATCGTGTGCGGCGTGGATCACGCTTTTGGAACGCCTGGGCGATGGCGCGACTGACGCGGGAGCGTTGGGCCCGTCCGGAGAAGTCATCGCGACGTCCGCCACGACTTCTCACCACCAGACAACGCACGCCGCCACCAGCGGCACACCTGACCTCGCGCCGCACGCCTGAAACGCCATGACGACGCCCTCCACCACTTCCGCCTTTCCCGCCGCCGGCACCGTTCCGGTGAGCATTGTCATCCTCACGCTCAATGAAGAGGTGAACATGGAGGCGTGCCTGAAGAGCTGCGCCTGGAGCGATGATGTCCACGTCGTGGATAGTGGTTCGAAGGACCGCACGGTGGAACTGGCGAAGGCCGCGGGGGCGAAGACGTACTTTCACCCCTTCGCGTCGTTCGGCGCGCAGCGGAACTGGGCGATCGACAACACCAGCCCCAAGCACGAATGGATTTTTCACTTGGACGCCGACGAGCGTTTCACACCGGAGCTGGTCGCGGAACTGGGGCGAGTGATCGCCTCCAACCCCGCCGAGGCCGGGTACCACGTCCCCTCCAAGTTCATGTTCATGGGGCGCTGGCTGAAGCGCACCGTGAGCTACCCCACCTACCAGATGCGGTTCTTTCACAAAGTGCGGATGCGTTTTACCGACTGGGGCCACGGCCAGCGCGAAGAGACGCAAGGCAAGGTCGGCAAGCTCACCGAGCCCTACCTGCACTATGCCCTCTCGAAAGGCTTGGCCGACTGGATGGATCGCCACAACCGGTATAGCACCAAGGAAGCCTTGCAGGCCCTGGAGACCGAACGCGAGCCGCTCAAACTGGGCGACCTCTTCGCGGCGGACCGCGTCGCCCGCCGCCGGGCCCTCAAGAGCCTTTTCTATCGCCTCCCGTTCCGGGCCACGCTTCGCTACTGGTTGACGTTGTGGGTGTTAGGCGCGATCTTCGAGGGTGACGCGGGGCGCACCTATGCCGCGCTGATGAACGTGTACGAGCGGATGATCACCCTGAAAATGCGGGTGCTCCTGGCCAGCGCCCGGCAGCACGCCCACGGCAGTCACGAGTATTTCGAGCGCGACCTGCCCCCCGGCAGCGCGTCCCAAGCGTCTCCCCCGGCCTCCCCGCCCACCTCCTGACGCAACATTTCACGTACGTCTGCTACGCTGGTCGGCCCTCATGTCCGCGCCCACACCTCCAGCTCCGATTCGCGATTCACGCCCGCAACTGGCGTTTGTGGTGAACAACCTCACCCCGTACCGGATCCAGTCGCTGCTGCGTGTGAAAAACGAACTGCCGCAGTTCCGGATCAAGACGTACGTCACCTGGAACTTGAAGCGCAATCTGTGGGTGTACGGAAACGGAAACATGCCCGAGCTGGGCGTGGTTGCCTTTCCGGATGCCGTCGCGGAGAGCCAGATCGGCACGCCCGACTACTACATGGGCGACTGGCGCACCGGGGGGAAGATCGTCGAGCATCTCAAGGCCGACCCCCCTCAGGCCATGGTCGTCGCGGGGTATGCGTACCCGGCGATGTCCCGCGTCATTCGGTGGTGTACGAAGACTAAAACCCCCTGGCTGATGTGGGGGGACAGCAACGTTCACTCCGACACCGTCACTGGCCTTAAGCGCTTCGTCAAGAACCGCGTGCTCGACTGGATCGTCAAGCACGTCGACGCCCTGCTCATCTGCGGCGACAACGGCGTGCGCTACTACCAGAACTACGGGGCCCGGCGCGATGAGATCTTCTACTTTCCCGTCGAGCCTGATTACCACCTGATCGATCACCCGGACCTGGGGCTGCACGCGCAGATCGCCAGCCAGTTCGGGCTTGTGCCCGGTCGCCGCCGCCTGCTGGTGTGCTCGCGCCTGGTGCCGGTCAAAGCGGTCGACCAGGCCATCGACGCGTTCGCCGCCGTCGCGTACAAGCTTCCGAACCTGGACCTGGTCATCGTGGGCGATGGCCCGTTGCGGGCGGACCTCAAGGCCCGGGTGCCCAGCCCGCTCCGCTCGCGCGTTATCTTCGCCGGCTTCTTCGATGGTCAGGAGAAGGTCAACGCCTTCTACCACCAGTGCGATGTGCTGCTGCACCCCGCGGTGTGGGAGCCCTGGGGTGTGGTGATTCTCGAGGCGGCCGCCGCGGGTCTGGCCATCATCACGACCAACGTGGTGGGCGCGCAGCCTGAAGTGGCCATCGACGGGCGGAACGCGGTGATCATCCGCCCCAACGACCGGCGCGGCTTGGCCAACGCCATCGTCCACATCATGCGCGACGACGTCATCGACGCCTACAAGGCCCAATCCAAGATCGTCAGCAACGAGTTTCGCGTGCGCTGCGACCTTGTCAAAGGTCTCGCGGCCGCCCTCACGCATGTCGGCGTGATGCCGGCACCCTCGCTCACCCCTCAAACGGCACCCACTCGAACCCCGGCGGAATGAGTTCGTCCCGGTTTTGCAACCACCCCACCAGCCATTCGAACGCGTCCACCACGCGCTGACTGGGCCGGCTGAAATAGAGATTGCCGTCCACCACCGCCACCCGCCCGCGCTGCACGGCGGGCAACTGCCCCCACCACGGCTGCTTCGCCAACTCACGGGCCATCGCGAGCCCGGCCTGCAGACCCACGCCGCAGGGCGCAATCACCAGCGCTTCCGGCTGGGCGGCCATCAGGATCTCCGGCCTCACGACGATGGACTTGCCAGCGCGGCGTTCGGCCTGCATCGGCCCGGCCGCGGCTCCTGAGGTGGGCGTCGGCACTCCGGGGTTGAAGGGGTGCCGCCCGCCGGCGCGTTCAATCAACTGCACATTCCAGTGCCCGGCGCAGAACAGGGGCTCGGTCCACTCCAGGAACCCCACCACCGGGCCATCATCGAAGGGGTTGACGAACTCGCCCGCGGTGAACAACCGCTCGCGCAGCCGCACCACCTCGGCCAGCGCCCGATCTGCTTGCCCGATCGCGCTCCCGACCTTCAGCACATCATCCAGGATGTCCTCCACCGTCTGGGGGCTTAGGTCCACCACCCTGGGGGGCCCGGGCAACTGCTTCGCCACCCGCTCGACGGTTCGGAGGTCGATGGAGCACACATCGCACAGGCTCTGGGTCAGAATCACATCCGGCGCGAGCTCCGCCAGCCGGGCTTCGTCCAAGGTATACAGGGAACCCCCGCCGTTCATCTGTTCGCGCACCGCCCGGTCGATCTCCCCGGGCGAGGAGGCGTGGATTCGCTGCCCGGTGAGCACCGGCACGCCGCTCGTGCCGGGCGCGTCGCACTCGTGGCTGCGACCCACCAGCATGTGCGTCGCTCCCAGCAGGTGCATCATGTCGGTCGCGCTGGGCAACAGGCTCACCACGCGGGGCACCCGGGCTGGATGGGCTGATGGAGGGTTCTGCGGCATATGTTTTCGGCGTTCACTTTCTGCGGCACAGGGAAAAGCGACAGCGCGCCAGAGCGCCGGGGCATAATGCGACAATAACGGTATCGTGGTCCATGGCCGGTTTGCGGTACGGTTCACGTTGAAACCCGCCGCCGCGGCTGTTCGCCCGGAAGCCCGCACTTCCGGCCGCTCGCCCTGGGGCACCTGATCGAGTCTGTTCCAGTTTCGGTTTGGAGGGCCTCCCGCGTGAAGCGATCCGTCACACTCACCCCTGCTCGCAAACCCTCCTCCCTCACAGCCGCGGCTTTGCTTGGTGCCTTTGCGCTCACCCTGTCCCCCGCATTCGCGCAGGTGGCTCCCGGGCTTCCCCGCCCGGGCACTCGCCCCGGCCCCCCGGGCGCGCCCACGCCCGCCGGAAACCCCGGCTTCAACCAGCCGAACAACCCGAACAATCCCAACAACCCGGCCAATCCGGCCGCGGAGGCGGGCCCGCAGGGTCCGCTGCCCAGCCTGGACAGCGGCGACCCCGACACGGTTTCGCTGGCCGCCTTCACCGAGCCTGTGCAGCTCAAGACGCTGATCGACCTCGTCGGCCAGACCCTGCACATCAACATCACCACCAACGGCGATGTCCCGGGCTCGGTGGTTTTCAACGCCCCGGTGCCCATCAAGAAGTCCGAGTTCATCCATCTGCTGAACTCGCTTCTCGAGCAGCAGGGGTACTCCATCACGCAGAACCGCTTCGGCTGGTACACCGTTCAGAACAACAGCGGCATCACCAGCAACATCGGCACCCAGCTCGCCACCACCCAGGTCATCTCCACCCCCAACTTCCGCCCCAGCGCCATCAAGGCCTCCGTTGACGCCCTCACCGCCGGCAACGCCCAGGGCGGCAACTCCGCCAAGTACTCGTATGTTGACGATCTGGGCGTTATCGTGGCCACCGACACGCCCCAGCACCTGCAAGCTCTGAAAGACCTCGTCGCCGAGCTTGTCACGCTCAACGACAAGACCACCTTCCAGCGCATCGAGCTCAAGCACATTTCGGCGGCCGTCGCCCGCGATCGCGCGCTGCAGCTCGTCGGCGTCACTTCCTCCGGCACTTCTCGCCCCGGTGATGTCAACCAGCCGGGCGGCAACCCGGGCGTGCAGGCCGCGATTCGAGGCGGCAGCGTGAGCAGCCTGAACGACCGCCTGTGGGTCGATCCGCAAGGCAATGCCCTCATCTTCAGCGGCTCGCCGGGCGAGCTCTCACTGGTCACCCGCGTGCTGGATGTGATCGACGTCCCCAACACCCTGGAACCCAAGGGGTACGACGTCGGTTCGTCGGCTGCGCAGATCGCCAACATCGCCCGCGAGCGCGGGCTGGGTGAGGTCATTTCCATCGGCGAAGACGCGCAGGACCCCACTGGCCAGCTCGGCGGGGCCCGCGTCAACTTCCAGAACAACTTCAACAACCGGGGCCAGGGCAACACCGGCCAGACCGTCACCGGCGGCCCCGTCATGGTCGTCGACGAGCATCGCGGCAAGATCGTCTACTACGGCACCCCTACCCAGCAGGAAGAACTCCAGGCCCTTGTCAAGGAGCTCGATACTCAGGCCGACATCATCACCACCCAGGTTTTCAAGCTCAAGAACAGCGACTCCGACGACGTCGCCGACATCATCAACGGCCTGATCAGCAACCAGACCCCCATCGCCACCGGAAACCTGCTCGGCAGCGACCAGGGTGCCAACCGCGGCTCGCGCGCCCCGCGCCAACCCAACAACGCCAACGTCAACAACCCCAACGCCCCGGCCCGCCCCGGCACCAACTTCGACATCGCCGACAGCTTCAACCCCGACCCCTCCACCGCCTTTGTCATCTCCAACAAGGCGAACAACCAGGTGATCGTCAAGGCCCGCGCCAAAGACCAGCCGCAGTTTGCCCGCATCATCGAGCAGCTCGACCTCCGCCGCCCGCAGGTGTATGTCGAGGCCCGCATCATCGCCGTCACGGCCAACGACACGCTGCGCCTGGCCTTTGAGCAGCAGCTCATCAACGCCAATGGCACGGGGGGCGTGCTCAACACGAACTTCGGGCTGGCCAGCTTCGCCTCCGGGGGCACACTGACCGCCGCCAAAGCGGTGGCCACCGGGCTGCCCGGCTTCACCGGGGCGATCATCAAGAACGACCAGATCCCCATCGTGCTCACGGCGCTGGCCACCGAGACCGACTCGCGCGTGATCTCCCACCCGCAGTTGCTGGTGGACGACAATGAAGAGGCCACCGTCGACAGCAAGGACACCCGGCCCACCAGCACCGTCAGCCGCGGCACGGGCGGCTCGGGCGACATCGTGACCAGCGGCGACGACGCGGAGGCGGGCACCAAACTCGTCGTCACGCCGCAGATCTCCGAGGCCGGGTACCTGCGCCTCAAGTACGACATCACGCTCTCGAGCTTTACGGGCAACAGCACGACGGTGGGCAGCACGGTTCTCAAGCCACCCAAGCAGGAAAACAACCTCAAGTCCGACAGCGTCACCGTGCCCAGCGACTGCACCGTGGTCGTCGGCGGCTTGGTGGTCGACACCAAAACCAAGACCATCAACGGCGTCCCTTTCCTGAAAGACATCCCGCTTTTGGGCCTGCTCTTCCAGGACCGCAACACCGGCGACGTCAAGACCGTGCTCTACATCTTCATCACGCCCAAGATTCTGCGCGAGCCGGATTTCTCGGATCTCAAGCTGCTGACCAGGGGCCCGCAGAGCGCTGTGAATCTCTCGCCGGACATTCCGACCTTGAAGCCCTCGCTGATCTCGATTGTGGAGCCGGGGCGCTCGTTGCCGCGGACGCTGCCCGAGCCGATGCCGAAGACCGGCCGCGACGAAGCCCCCAGCCCCCCGGAACCCACGACGCCACCAAAGGGACTTGAAAAGCCCCCGGTGCCGCAGACCAGGTAAGACCAGTCGCCCTGCCAGACACGCACACCCATGGCCATCTCCAAAGAGAAAAACGGCACCATCACCAAGCGCGTGGAGGTTGAAGCCCGCCCCAGCGCCGGGGCGCTCATGCGCGTGGCCGAGCTCTTCTCGCCCCTGCCGCTGACGCCCGAGCAGATCCGCCAGTTTTCGCTCGTCGAGGGCTCGGACGAGGAGCCGTGGGACATCATGCTCCAGATGCTCGCGATGGACGAGCACCAGGCCCTGGAGCTGCTCGCCAAACGCACCGGGCTGCGCTACATCGCCGAGCCCCGCCAGCAGGAGTCGTCGCAGAAGTTCTATGAGATGGTGCCGGTGGACGTCGCGCGATCGCGCCTGTGCGCCGGGCTGGAGAGCGACGGCCAGGTGATGACTGTGGTGACGGCGCAGCCGATGCAGCCCGCGGTCTTTCAGATGCTGGAAGACATGCTGCAGATGCCGGTGCGCATCGCGCTGGCCCCCCGCGCGGGCGTGGCGAACCTCCTCAATCGCGGCTACGAAAAGGGTCAGGACCTCGTCACCGAGATCATCGAGGAGATGCCGCTGGATGAGCGGGCCATCGCGGCCGCCGCCGGCAGCGCGGGGGCGTCGACGGACCTTCTCCAGCTCGCCCGCCAGACGCCGGTCATCCGCCTGGTGAACATGATTTTGTTCGAGGCCCTGCGTCGGCGTGCCAGCGATATCCACGTGCATCCGCAGGAAACCAAGCTCGTGATCCGCTTCCGCATCGACGGCATGCTGGTGGATGCATTCTCGCCGCCGTTGTCGCTGGCCCCGGCCATAAGCTCGCGCATGAAGGTGATGACCGAGCTGGATATTGCTAACCGGCACAGCCCGCAGGACGGACACACGAGCGTGCGGGTGGGCAGCCGCAAGGTTGATATCCGGTTTTCATGCATTCCGACTGTGTACGGCGAGCGACTGGTGCTTCGCTTGCTGGATCAGACCGCCACGCAGTTGTCACTCGACGAAATCGGCATGACCAAGCCGATGCAGGCTCAGCTTCTGGACCTCATCGAACGCCCCACCGGCATCGTGCTCGTGACCGGCCCCACCGGCAGCGGCAAGACGACGACGCTGTACGCCGCCCTCAGCCGGATTGATCGGGCAAGCCGCAACGTGATGACCATCGAAGACCCCGTGGAGTATCACCTGGAGGGCATCAGCCAGATGCAGGTGAACGCCAAGCGGGGCGTGACGTTTGCCGCGGGGCTGCGGGCCCTATTGCGGCAAGACCCCGATGTGATTCTGGTCGGTGAAATCCGCGATGGTGAGACCGCGCAGCTGGCTATTCAGGCCTCGCTCACCGGGCACCTGGTGCTGGCGACGCTGCACACCAACGACGCGCCGGGCGCGATCCCGCGCTTGGTGGACATCGGCATCGAGCCGTATCTGATCACCAGTTCACTGTTGGCGACGCTGGCGCAGCGGCTGCTCCGGCGCACGTGCCAGACGTGCAAGGGCGCGGGGCAAAGCCCGGGGAACGCGGGCACGTGTGAGGTCTGCTTCGGAACGGGGTATAAGGGTCG
>JBAZUW010000068.1:0-15896 GCA_041661205.1 Phycisphaerales bacterium | reverse complement strand
ATCCAGGGCCGCAACTGGCAACCAGCTTCCTGCTGTGGGCGACTTTGGTCGCGTCGTTCGCGAGTTCGTCGCACACGGGCCCGGGTGTGCAGCGTGCCGCCACGGCCATCGGTGTCACCGCCGTGCTGCTCGGGGCGTGGTTGCGCGTCACGGCCATTCGCACGCTGGGCGAGCGGTTCCTCTCGAGCCCCGCACCGCTGCGCGGGGCAGAACTCGAAACCCGCGGCGTATACGCGCACCTCCGACATCCCTCGGAGACCGGAATCGTGCTGATCGCATGCGGCGCGGTCCTTGCCACGCTATCACCGGTGGCGCTGGTGCTGGCGACGGGGTTGGCGGCCCTGGTGTGGTGGCGGGTGAGGGTTGAAGACCGACATCTTCGCACTGAGTTCGGGCCGGCGCACGCGCACTATGTCGCGCGGGTGCCAGGGTTGGTGCCTTGGCGCGGGTACTCCGTGCGCGCCACGCACGTGAGATAGATAAGCAATACGAGCCCGAAGCGCGAGCGAGGGTCTCAGCGGTATCCGCACGCAACAAAGACCATCGCTGGCGCTGCGGGCTCGTAGCCGCAAAGACGCGCGCCAAAGAAAACGCGGCCACCCCCGAGGATGGCCGCGTCGCTCTCTCCGAGTTTCGTTCGGGCTCCGCCCGCTGCCGCTTACACGCGGAACTGATCCACCAGCGCCTTGAGCTCTTCGGCCTGCCGCGAAAGCTGGGCCGCGGCCTGGGCGCTCTGGCCCGCCGCCTGGTTGCTCTCTCGCGTCACCGCCGTGATCTCCGCCACGCTGCGCGAGATCTGCTCGGTCGCGGCACTCTGCTCCTCGGCCGCCGCCGCGATCGACTGCACCATGCTCTCCACATTGCGGCTGCCCGACACGATTCGTTCCAGCTTGGCCCCCGCCTCGTTGGCAAGGTCCACGCCCTTGGTCACGTTGTCCGCACCCTGGCGGATGTTCGCCACCGCCCCGGTGGTCTCGCTCTGCACTTCGCGAATGCTGCTGGCGACCTCTTCGGTCGCCTTGGTGGTCCGCTCGGCGAGCTTGCGGACCTCATCGGCCACCACCGCGAAGCCGCGCCCGTGCTCCCCGGCCCGGGCCGCCTCGATCGCGGCGTTCAGGGCCAGCAGATTAGTCTGCTCGGCGATCTCGTTGATGACCCCGACGATCTGGCCGATCTGCTCGGACTTCTTGCCCAGTGAGTCGATCGACTTGGCCGACTGCGTGACCTGCTCGCTGATCCCCTGCATCTGCTCCACGGTCTGGGAGACAACCTTGCCGCCCTCGGCCGCGTCGCGCCCGCTCTCCTTGGCCGCCGTCGCGGTCTCGGCGCTCTTGCGAGCCACTTCCATCACGCTCTGCGTGGTCTGCTGCAGGGCGGTCGTCATCTGCGTGGCCTGCTCTTCCTGGTTCTTCAGGCCCACGGCCATTTCCTCAGCGCTGGCGGCGATCTCCGTCGCGGCCGAGGCCACCTGGTGAGTCGTCCCCGACACCTGCTTGATCACATTCTGCATGCGGCTGACGAGGGAGTTGAGCGACTTGCCCATCTCGCCCATCTCGTCGGCGCGGGATTCGTCAAAGCGGGGGGTGAGGTCGACTTCCTTCTTCGCGATCTCGCCGATCTTGCCCATCATGCCGCGAACCGGGTTCAAGATGCTGCGGGCGATCAGGAAGGCACTGGCAAAGCCGACCAGCAGCGCGACGCCCGTGATCGCGATGGCCATGGACTGAGCCGAGTTCATGCTGCCCGAGACTGTGGCAGCCGTGCTCTTGGACAGTGTGTGCGTGAGCTCGCTGAGCTTGTCGAGGGCGGCGGCCATCTTGCCCCCGGCGGGGTCCAGGGTTTCACCACGGATCTTCCAGATCTCCGCCTGCACGCCGTGCACATCGACGCCGATCTGCTGGTACTCTTCAAAGTCAGCCTTCGAGGTCTTGGCGGCCGCCTCGAACTCGGTCCCGCTGAGGTTCTTCACCAGTCCGGCGAGCTTTTCATTCACGGGCGCGATGCACGCCTCGCCCTGCTTGAACTCATTCTCATCGTTCGTGAACAGGAAGCGAGCCACGCCAAGCCGGGTTTGATTGACAAGCGCGAGGGCTTCGTACGCCGTTCGCGCCTCATCGGTCTTTCCGGCCTTCGAAAGGTCACCCGCCAACTTGGTGAGGTTGACCTGCGTGCGCAGACCCACCACGCCGCAACGCTTGTAGAAAATCTCCGACCGCTTGGCCACCTGCGCAAGCAGCGCTTGCGCCCCGCGCTGGTACATGCCGAGGTCTTCCTCAGTCTCTTTCAGAAGCGGCAGTTCGCCCGCATCGATGCTGCTGACGCGTACCGATTCCAACTGCTTGGTTGCTTCCTTCGCAGCCTCGCTCACGCCCTGAAAGTGCTTGTCGGTGGGCTCGATCTGGTAAAGACTCGTCTGAAGCCGAAGGTCGCGGATGGCGGCCTCCAAGTTGCCCGAGTCATCCACATTCTGAACCAGCGCTTCCATCTTGGTGACGCCCAGCCCGCCGGTGTGCCCGGTGGTCCACGCCACAAAGCCAAGCCCGGCGAGCAGCGCCAACGTCAGACCAAACCCGACCGTCAACCTCCGACCAATGGTGAAACGCATGATGATCCCCTCAAATTGCTCGAGCGAAGCCGTACCCCCGGACTCTTGATGAACACTGATGGTGGGCGAACTGCCGCCGCGGCTGGAAAATCGGCACATTCAGGACCCGTGTGTATGAATCCACGATTTTCAGGGTTGCTGGCTCGCGACGGTGCGGCGTGTGCGGACGATTCCACGAATGGGGTGGTTTGCGGATAAACGGATGCGGTTTCAGCTCCTCTCGCGGACAGCTTCTCGCCAGGGACACGCCCAAAGCTCCACCCCGAGCCCGGTTTGGGCGCCAACCAGAGTCCACGACAACTCCTTCGGCCCCGGCTGGCAATCCGCCCCCGCCCCCGCCTATCCTTGACCCCTGCTTTTTCCGTCCGTCTTTTCAGCCCAAGGATCGATTTCATGGCGACCACCGGCACCATCTCTCAAGTCATCGGCTCCACCTTCGACGCCCAGTTCCCCGAGGACCAACTCCCCGAGATCTATAACGCAGTCGAGATCAAGGCCCAGACCAAGGCTGGCCCCATCGACCTCGTCGGCGAGGTGCAGCAGCACTTGGGTGGCGGCAAGGTCCGCGCCGTCGCCCTCGGCTCCACCGACGGCCTGACCCGCGGCATGCCCTGCCTCGATACCGGTGGCCCCGTCACCGTCCCCGTCGGCGAGGGCGTCCTCGGCCGCGTCTTCAACCTCCTGGGCAACCCCATCGACAAGGCCGGCCCGGTGCACACCACCAAGCGCAGCCCCATCCACAAGGCTCCGCCCGAGTTCAGCCAGCTCAACCCCAATACCGAAATCCTCCCCACCGGCATCAAGGTCATCGACCTTCTCTGCCCCTTCGTCCGTGGTGGCAAGATCGGTCTGTTCGGTGGTGCAGGCGTCGGCAAAACCGTCGTCATCCAGGAAATGATCGCCCGCGTCGCCAAAAACTTCGGTGGCTACTCAGTCTTCGCCGGCGTGGGTGAGCGCACCCGCGAGGGCAACGACCTGTGGCGTGAAATGAAGGAAGCCGCGTACACCGACGCCAACGGCAAGACCGCCCACGTGCTCGACAAAGTGGCCATGGTCTTCGGCCAGATGAACGAGCCGCCCGGATCGCGTCTCCGCGTCGCCCTCTCCGCCCTCACCATGGCCGAAGAGTTCCGCGACGCCAGCGGCAAAGAAACCCTGATGTTCGTCGACAACGTCTTCCGCTTCACCCAGGCCGGCTCGGAAGTGTCGGCCCTCTTGGGCCGTATGCCCAGCGCCGTGGGTTACCAGCCGACACTCTCTACGGAGATGGGCCAGCTGCAGGAACGCATCACCTCGACCGACAAGGGCGCCATTACGTCCGTGCAGGCCATCTACGTCCCCGCCGACGACTTGACCGACCCGGCCCCCAGCACCACCTTCGCCCACCTTGACGCCTTCATCGTGCTTTCGCGTTCGATCGCCGAGAAGGGCATCTACCCCGCCGTGGATCCGCTCGCCTCGACGAGCCGCATTCTCGACCCGCAGATCATCGGCGAGCGCCACTACAAGGTCGCCCAGCGCGTGCAGCGGATTCTGCAGCGGTACAAGGACTTGCAGGACATCATCGCGATTCTGGGCGTCGACGAACTGAGCCAGGACGATAAGCAGATCGTGAGCCGCGCCCGCAAGATCGAGCGCTTCCTCAGCCAGCCCTTCCACGTGGCCGAGCAGTTCACCGGCTTCAAGGGCGTGGACTCGAACCTGGAGCAGACCATCGACAGCTTCGAGCGCCTCTGCAACGGCGAAGGCGACGACCTGCCCGAAAGCGCGTTCATGTACGTGGGCACGCTGGAAGACGCCAAGGCCAAGGCCGCAAAGATGGCGGCGAGCTGAGCAGGGAAGGCACTAGGCACTGGGCACTAGGGCCGGAACGCCGGTGCCGAAGTGTGTTGGTTTCTTCCGCTGGCTGCCGGTGGGACAGGCGTCCCGCCTGTCCGCGAACAATCAACCAACCCAGATACGCACATACGAACCCCACGCGCGAGCGTGGGGTTTTTGTTCCACGCAAGATTCACTACTGTATTTTGACGCCATTGGTAAACTCGGGAGATGCGTCGGGCGTTCACCATTCTCGCCGTCTTGCTCGTGGCCGCGATCACGACGGTCTTGGTCGCCTGGACATGCGCACTTCGGAGCGTGGCGCCCGAGGGCGGCTCTGGCCCCTTGAGCCTTCGGTTGACTTCCCATCTGCCTACCAGGTGGGCAAATCTTCCACGATCTCAGTTCGGTGACCCCCAATATGTCACGTGTGGAAGCGACGGCGTCTGGCGAGGCTTTGGGGCCACGGTTGTAGGATGCTCGGTAATCGGCCGGGAGGGCACACCAGATCTGCCATCCTGCAGCGTCTTCCCCGTCGGCTCGATTCGCTACGAGAAGTGCGGCTGGCCCTGGCGAAGCCTGGAGTGCTTCGTAGCGGATGGCTGCTCCGGCCCCGAACGTTACATCACCGGAGGGCTCGAGGCGCCGCAGTTCCTGCATCGCAAATCGATCGCTTCGATTCGCGGCTTTTCTTTCTCCGCCGCCTATCACCCGGCCCTGCCCACAACTCCGCTGTGGAAGCCGCTGATCTACAACTGGCTCTTCTACGCCGCCCTGCTCACGGCGATCATCGTGGCCCCACGCGAACTGCGCCAACGGTGGCGAGCCCGCCGCGGCCACTGCCCCGCCTGCGCCTACGACCTGCGCGGCACGCCAACTGAGTCCAAGTGTCCGGAGTGCGGTGTGACGCCGCCGAACAATCGTCGCGAACCCGCGACAATCGATACTTCGGTAGCCCGACCGTAAGGGAGGGCCTGGACAAGTCGTTGCAACTTCAGAAGGCTGGTCCTCATTTCTCCACTCATCCCTCTCGCAATTCCCGGTGTACGCCCTGCTCTTGGGGCGTGTGCTGGTGTTCCGCGGGCGTACCCGCGTCGCGATTCTCATGGCATGCCTGGCGGCTCACATCGCGGCCGCAGTCGCGTGCGTGTTGGGTGCGTAGCAAGCACGCGCCCACCACGTGCAAGTGCAACCAGTGGACGCCTTGACTGTTAGACTTCGGTAGTGCAGTGCATCTCCTGCAAATACGACGTTGGCGGCCTCGCAGAAACATCGCTCTGCCCCGAGTGCGGCACGCCCATCGAAAACACCGTGGCGGCTATCGCGAGCAGGGCGGCGGCCATCAACTTCACAGGCGAATCTCCCAAGTCGCCCAGCCAGCGGGTGATTCTGAACGTCCTCATGGGAGTGCTCGTGACCGGCTGCGGAGCGATTGTGTTGCCGCCGCTCGCCAGCGGGCCCGCAGCGCGGCCGTTTGGGGCGTTGATGCTTCCGTTCCTGTTCCTTGCGACGACAGCCGCGCACGGCGTGGGCAGCGGGGTCCTCCTGGTCGGCATTTTACAGTTTCCGGTTTACGGACTTTTGATCGGTCTGACCGATCCCGATGGACGTCATCGACGATTGGTGGTGCGGGGCCTTCTCGCGGCACACCTTCTCGCGACGATGGTCTGTGTTGCGATGCTTGTGATCAAATCATGATCGCTCGCCGCGAGGCTCGGTTAACCTGCGATATCAAATCGCTCGCGCCAGGGTGGCACCAACCCCGTGCCACGATGATCCCGGATCTACGGCATCGTCGTGTCCCCTTCCCCCTACGCAATCTCATGGCCCTAGTACATCGGCTCTCCGAGCCGACCCTTCCACCCTCTGGTACGTCGGCTCTCCGAGCCGACCCTTCCGTTTCTCTTCCCACCCTCCTCCCCGCCCCTCCGCGGGGAAGGGTCGCAACCACTTTCTGCCTCCGCGCCGTCCCTCCAATCCCCGTCCCAACGCCAACCCCCGCCAGAACCGGATCCTCCACACTCGCGCGCACAAACCCGGCCCACAAAACGCACCCAATACCGTCACTCTCAAAAACTTTCCCACCCCCAAAACACCCAATTCCAAGCCACAAACCCATTCGCCTCTCACCTGACATCACCCACCCCCGCGCGCGCAAACCCGCCCCACGCCCCTCTAGGTAGAAGCACTGCGTCTCCTCACGGGTCAACCGCGGCGGGCATCTCAAGGCTGAGCGACGAACTCAGGCTGGTCTCCCCCGTCAAAGTCCCCGCGACGAGCACGTAGCGCCGAAGCGGTGTGTGAGCAGTCACACGCTCGCGTGCGCAATCGGGGAACCATCGCCGCTTTTCTCTCTACCTCATCTAGTGGCACAGGCGTCCCGCCTGTGTCCTTCCCTACCTTCCTCGCCGCGACCAACAGAGGCTCCGTCTTCGGGCCCGCCCACCGGAAACGCCCTCGCCTCCATCGCGCACGCGAACACGGTGACAAACAAAGTTCCCGAGGCGTCGGCCAAAGGTTCCGCCCACCATCGCCGTTGATGCCGTGCCCAACGATCCCTCTTGAGCGCCTCAAAACGCCCAAGGGTGGGAAGACCAGCCACGCGCCCAACGGAAGCGGAACCCAACCAAAGCCCACCGACCTCCCGCGGCCGGCGCTTGTGCCGTTCCCTTCCTCTGGCATCAGCAACCAAACCCGCTCCCCAGTTACACTGCCGTCCCACCATGAAGAGCCAAGCCACCACCGTCGCCGCCTACCTCGCCACACTCCCCCCTGATCGCCGCGAAGCCATCGAAACCGTGCGCCGCGTGATCCTCGCCAACCTCGACCCGAACTTGCAAGAGTGCATGCAATACGGCGTGATCGCGTATTGCGTGCCACACACCGTGTGGCCGCACGGGCACCACACCCGCCCCGAACTGCCCCTGATGTACATGGGCCTTTCGTCGCAGAAGAACGACATGGTGGTCTACATGCTCCTCTTGTTCCTCAACGAGCCGGAGCGCACATGGTTTGACAAGGCGTGGAAGGCCGCGGGCAGAAAGAACTACCTCGAAGTGACGGGCGCGGGGTGCTGCCTGCGTTTCAAGAAGCTCGAAGACCTCTCGCTCGACGTAGTCGCCCAGGCAATGCACCGCATGCCCGTGAAAAAATACCTGCAAGATCACATCGCAATGCTCGCCCAACGCGGCAAAGGCCCGGACGGCAAGCCCCTCAACGGCACGCCACCCAAGCCCGCGGCCAAGAAACACGCCACCAACAAAACACCCGCCAAGAAAGCACTTACTAAGAAACCCGCGAAGAAAGCCGCAAGGAAAAAGTCATCAAAGAAACATGTCCACTGAAACAGGAGGCTCCTAACATGGAAATCCGCCGCCAAGGCTCGCAGGCATCCCGCCCCGGTCCTTCCGAATACTTCACCGGCTCCGTCCGCATTGCACCCCTCTTCGACGCCCCCGACCCCGCCCGCGCCGCCGGTGCCGAGGTCACCTTCGCTCCCGGCGCCCGCACCGCGTGGCACACCCACCCGCTGGGCCAGACGCTCATCGTCACCTCCGGCCGCGGCTGGGTGCAGAAGTGGGGGAGTGCTCGCGAGGAGATCAGCCCCGGCGACGTGGTGTGGTTTGCCCCCGGCGAAAAACACTGGCACGGCGCGACCGACACCACCCCGCTCACCCACATCGCGATCCAGGAAAAACTCGACGGCAAGGCGGTCGACTGGCTCGAACACGTGAGCGACGAGCAATACACCAAGCTCGGCGGCCACTAGTCCGCGGGCGTCCCACTGGGCCGCTTCGCATGCCGCGCGGCCATCCCGACCCCGCACGCTCACCGCGTGAGCGTGTTGAGGTACGCCCGCCAAGGTCCGACCTCGTCTCGATACTGCCACGCCATCGCCAGGCAAATCTGCCGCGTGTGGTGCAGGTCGTGCACGGCCCACGTGGCCAGCAGTTGCCCCGCCGTCACTCGCCCCAGCGCCGGGTGCATGCCCGTGCGGTCAAGGTCAGCAGGCGAAAGCCCCAAGGCCCGAAGCTCGCGCAGGTGCTTCGCACGCAGCGCCGCGAACTCGCTCAGCAGCGTCTCCAGCGGCAGGTCCGCCGCCGCCGTCGCATCGTGCGCGAATGGGTCAAATGGCACACGCTCGCCATGTTCCAGAATCCGCTTCAGCCGCGGCATCCAGTCCTCACGCTCGGCCACCAGCAGATGCCCCACAACCTCAAACGCGCTCCACGTCCCCTCGCCATATCGGCCCCGCACCCAAAAGTCGGAGACGCCGGTCAACAGCTGCCTAAGCACGCTCGGCGTGCGTTCGAGAATCTCCAGCGTTCGGTCTAGCTCAGGCACTCCAGCACCTCTTCTCGAACCACGTTCTTCCCGCGTGCATCGCGGCATCCGTCAGCACTTCAACTGTCGAAACAGTATCATCCCCTCCGTGACATTCATCCAACTGCCGCCCTTGCTCCTTGCCCTCACCCTTTGCGTGCTCGCCGCCTGCACTACTCAGCCGGGCGACGCAATCCACACCCCGGCCCGCGCGACAGCCGCGGCTCCGGACTTCGGCCCAACCGTCATCATCGCGGACCCCGCGACGCCAAACCTTCAGCAGCGCATCAACGAGATTTTCGCCGCTCAAGAAAAAGCCCAGTTCGGCGACGGCCGCTACGCGATTCTCTTCAAGCCCGGCAACTACAACCTCGACATTCCCGTCGGCTTCTACACCCAGGTCGCCGGCCTGGGCGGTTCGCCCGATGACGTCCACATCAACGGTGCCGTCCGCTCCAACCCATTCCTCGCAAACCGCAACGCCACCTGCAACTTCTGGCGCTGCATCGAGAACCTCTCCATCACCCCCTCCGCCACCGGCGGCACCAACGTCTGGGCCGTCTCGCAGGGCGCGTGGCTCCGCCGCGTTCACATCAAGGGCAACCTCGCCCTCTCCGACGGCGGCTGGTCCAGTGGCGGCTACCTCGCCGACAGCCGCATCGACGGCCATGTCGATTCCGGCAGCCAGCAGCAGTGGTTCTCTCGCAACGCCGACTGGGGCACCTGGAAGGGCGCCAACTGGAACATGGTCTTCGTTGGCGTCATCCACCCGCCCGCCGGAGCCTGGCCCGACAAGCCCTACACCGTCATCGACGCCACCCCCGTCATCCGCGAGAAGCCGTATTTGTGCTTTGAGCAAGGCCAATACGTCGTGAAAGTTCACGCGACCAATGTCGCACCCTCGCGTGGCCTCACGTGGGATGCTGCAAAACCCGCCACGCTCCCCATCGACCGTTTCTACATCGCCCGCGCCGACCGCGACACCGCCGCAACGCTTAATGCCGCCCTCGAAACCGGTAAGCACCTGCTGCTCACCCCGGGCATCTACCACCTCGACGCCGCGCTCAACGTCACTCGCCCCGACACCATTGTCCTCGGCCTCGGCTACGCGACCCTCGCGCCGACTGGCACCTCAGCCGCCCTTCAAGTTGCCGATGTCGGCGGCGTCACCATCGCGGGCATCCTCTTCGAAGGCTCCGAAGCCGGCACCGCCTCGCTCGTCACCATCGGCGAACCCGGTGCGAAGGCCTCGCACGCGAGCAATCCCACGGTCATCGCCGACATCACCTGCCGCACCGGCGGCCCGCGCCCCGGCCGCGCCGAGTGCATGCTCACCATCAACAGCAACAACGTCATCATCGACCACGCCTGGCTCTGGCGGGCCGACCACGGCGAGGGCGCCAAGTGGGACGTCAACACCACCCGCAACGGCCTCATCGTCAACGGCAGCGACGTCACGTCCTACGGCCTCTTTGTCGAGCACCAGCACGAGTACCAGACCATCTGGAACGGCAACGGCGGCCGCGTCTACTTCTACCAGTCCGAAATGCCCTACGACCCGCCCAGCGCCGCCGCTTGGTCGCACGGCAACACCACCGGCTACGCCTCGTACAAGGTGTCCGACGCCGTCACCACCCACGAGGCCTGGGGCTTGGGTGTCTACAGCTACTTCCGCGATGCCGCGATCGTTGCCGATACCGCCATCGAAGTTCCCGAGGTCCCCGGGGTCAAAATGCACCACATGGTCACCATCCGCCTCAATGGCCTCGAAAACAGCGGCATCGCCCACGTCATCAATGATCGAGGCGAGCCCGTCATCCATGCTCGCAAAGCCGTCGTCGATTGACTGACTTTCACCGCCGCAACTCGCTTTTCTCGTGGTACGCGCCGCAGGCCCGTGTCCTTTCCCTCGGCGTCCTGAGATCAAATTGGGCTGAATATCTCCGGGCCAAAACGCCCCCAAGTCGCGCACGCTGGTGTACAGTGGGCTTGTGTCTCGCCCCAGCCTCACTTTGCTTCGGAAGGAACTGATGTCCGCCACGCCTCCCGCCAAAATCGCGCTCGACCACGACGACTTCCACGCCGAATACGTCGGTCGCACCGCAGACGGCCGCCAGTTCTTCCTCACGACCCCCTTCCACCCGGACATCGAGTTCCTCGCCCTGTACCTCTTCGATCAGGCGGGCAAGTTTGTCGATGCCAAGATCGAAAACCTCGGCCCCCCCTCCGCCCTCGACGAAGAAAAGCTCGACGCCCTCCGCGACGACTGGCTGAACGGGCTCGGCAAGTTCAAGTTCGGCCGCATCGAAGTGCAGCCCTTCTCCCTCGAGCGCTTTGGCACCACCTTCGGTTTCGTCGCCGCACCGCCCAAGGGCGCCGAAGACGAGTGGCTGGTCGAGGTCCAACCCGGCAGTTACATGACCTTCGCCGAACCCTGGGACAGCGGCGAGTACGACACCTAACCCTGCGCCCCGCCCGCCCCCGCAAAAAGCGAAGACCCCCCGCACGCAAACCCCTGAAAACTCAGCGGCAGCGAACGGGGGGTCAAGTGAAGCGGTGAGCGCTGCCAGATAAATCCTCTCGTTTCACGATCCCGGATGGCGAAAATGGGGCAAAAGATGGTGTCTGGGCGTGAGGGATTTGGCGGGTCTCCCGAGTGAGAAATAGTCACAAGCATCTATTGGGCAAGTACTTGTGTGACTTCTGCCTGTGACAAGGCGGCACGCCACGACTGCCTCGCAAAACGATGTGGATGGATCGCTCGGCCATGCGATGCTGGAATACCACGGAACGCGGGCCACTCTGAGTGCTCTAGTCCCAATCATCGCTCCACCTCGTGCAGGATGTAGACGCAGGCGAACATTGATCGCAGCAGGTCTGGCGTGGTCTGCTGCCAGGCTTGTGCTCACGCGTCCATCAAGTGCTGGTAGTCGTCATCGGCCCGGTTGCTCGGCTACGCGGAGAGCTTCGATGGCCGACTGCGTGGCCGCACAGCGGCCTGGGCGACCTGCCCCCGAAGCTGTTCGCGGCCCGGCTCGAAGCAACGCGCGCCGCTGGCCGGGCCGCAGGGAGGCGCGCAGCCCCGACCGGAGGTACGGCCAGCGTCATCCCCCACACCCCCTATCCTCAATCCTCGATTTTCATAGAAACTGGTACAGGAAATGGGGGCAGGTCACTCCTGCCGCCATCACAGCATCGACTCGCATTGCGACCTCACGCAATTGCTCACCACCCTCCCGGGCACGCCGGTGACCTAACCTATCGACGGCGACCGAAGAATAGCAACAACGCGGGGCCACGCCGTCGGCGTGAGTGGTGCTGTTCGCGGAACGCTCACGCTGTTGGCGCACCCCCGATCGTTAGCAACGGCGCGATATACAGATAGGCTCCAGACTTGCTGAAAACGTCGTTTTATGTCATTGCGCTTACAAAGTTATCCGCTCATTCGGCGGAACGCAGGGTCGTGTTTTTTCCGCCAACGCGCGTCCGGGAACAAATCTTCGGAATTCCGCCGCACGACATAGGTCATGAACAATAGAAAGTGATGAAAATCAGAAGCCATGTCGACCTCTAAATCTCCGCTCGTCGACTCCATATATCGCACTTGATTGCCCTGTCCTGGAGCAATCGCAGTATCAATACAGATGGAATTGCCCCAGAGGTCGCTCGCAATAGGAATGAGTGATTTTCGCGGCCACCATGCCCCTGCCATAATCGAAGATAACGTCGGCTCTTCTAAGTGTGTCGAAATACTTAGGAACCACCCCAAGCTTTCTGCCTGATTGTTCTGAATTTCCCAGCCATTGCATAGCCGAAACCACTCTACTAAAGGGGAAGGAAACACACATCCCAGGTTCGCCTGTACCGCAGCGATTTCTGCCTCCGACACGCCGGGCTTCGGGGTGGCCTGACTGCGGCTGGCGAGACGACTAAATAAATCTCCGACAGACAGTGCCATTACTTGCTCCATGATCAAGAATCCTGTCATTCTCATTGTGGCGAAGGATAAGCGTAGTGCTTCCCGAATGTCTCATCGATGCTGATTGCATGCTTCATCGCTTCTACTCGGTTTGGTCTTGGATTGGCGGCCTCTTAAACTGGCGCCAACTGGTGCTAATCGCTACATGCACTCTGGGCGAAACTGCAACTCAAACATGATTCGCGCTATTGAGCGGCTTGGATTCGAACTCCGAACGGACCTCGCATTTCCGCGGACTTGAGCCCCGCTCACATCGAACCCACACTCGGATTTTGGCCGCGAGAGAGCTTCGCCAAGATCCTGGAAACATGGTCGTATCTGTCGGAGACGGTCGGTCTCGAGTCGGCATGAAGTTGCGGAATGCCGCGGATTATCCGCGTTATCAAAAAAGCTGGAGACCCGCGCTAAACGGGCCTCCAACGAAAGCGGAGAGGGGGGGATTAGGGAGGGCTTCACCCGCTGCGAGCTCGACTTCACCGCGAATCTGCGTAAGTCTTGAAGAAACGAGGCTTTGTGACGCGTTTTCTTTCACCGTGTTTCCTGGTCGACGTACGGTTGTAGACGGTCAACCGGGACAGAACCGGGACAATTCGCGCGCGTTGGCAGGGCAAGTGAAAGTCCACCAAGATCTGGCGTCAATTCCACCGTGCCGCCCGCGGGCTCATGATTCGCCCATTTCGATCAAGCCTGCCCTCTGTTCGTTGTCCCCCACACTCGCTTCTTGCCATCGGTCGATGGCGGAGCTCGTTGGGAGTGCTCAAGGCAGATTGCGGCAAGCTGCACATGCGACGAGCAAGAGGCATTGGCGATTGCCCGCTGCCCGTTGCTCGAGCACGGGCACGAGCAGTTTTCCGGTGGTATACTCCACCGGTCGCCCTTAGCTCGTTTAAGCGGGGCCGCCGAGTCAAGTCGGGTCGCGGCATGCCGCCGCCCGCGAACAATCAGGGAGCCAACCATGGCTAGTTCCGTTGCGCAGCGTTTAGCGCCCGTCGAGTTCTTGGTTCATGTAGACGACTTTCGGTCGCACAGGATTCCGGGTCTTCCCAACTCAAAAGTCGGCTCTTGCTTCATCCGAGCGGATGAACTCGTCAAGCACTTGGACCTCGACAAGTGGCTGGCGGTGAATCCGCGCGTACCCACCCGAAGTGCGAAGGAAGTGCTCACGGGCCACGTCGTCCGTGGCATTCAAGACACGCTTCGAGAGGCTCCTTCCGACTTCGCGTTGAAGAATCAGGGGCTGTACCTGCTGGTTGCATCCGTCGGCGACTACGAGCGCCAGCGAGACGGAGGCAGACTTCGCTTTGCCATGTCCGACCCGCTCTCGCACGGCCTGTGCAACGGGGGACACACCTACGCCGCGATTCGTGAATACGCCGAGCGTGCAGAGACTCCACAGACGCTTGAAGAGGCGTGGGTTCGACTGCACCTGTTCGAGGGCATCGACCCGGACAAAGTGCCAGCGATGGCTGAGGGGTTGAATAGAAGTCGCCAAGTCGACGACCCAAGCCTGATGAACCTTGAAGGGCAATTCGCTGACATCCGCAAGGCCGTGCAAGGAAAGCCTGGGCACAAGGAGATCGCGTACCGGCAAGGTGACCCGGGCAACTACTACATCACTGAGATCATTCGGGCGATCATGTTCTTTAACTGCGAACGATTCGACAGCAGACGGCACCCAAGTACACTTTATCGACAGCAGAAGCAGATGCTTGACGCGTTCCGCGATGATGCGAGCAAGCGTCCTTCGCCCATTTCACTCATCGTTCCGCACCTACACGAACTGCTCGTGCTGATGGACCTGATCGCCCAGGCCACGCCAGCCGCATGCAAACGCCTCAAGCCACCATTTGAGCTGGGCCGCATGAAGGGCGAGAGGGCGGGCGTACGTGCAGGGTCAGCCGAGCATAAGGACACCCCGCTGTTCTTCCTCGGCACGAAGATGGACCACAAGATTCACACCGGCTGGCTGCTCGTCATGCTGGCAGCGTTTCGTGCGAACGTCCGCTGGGACCTTGCAGCAGGAACATTCGCGTGGAAAACCCCCATCGAGGAACTGCTTCCGAAGGTCATCGATGGCCTCGTGGCCATCTGCGTGCAGGAGTACCGCGACAATAAGTCCAAGCCCGACGAGATGGCAAGAAACCCCGCCGTCTATGACCGCTGCTACAAGGAGATCGAGTTGGAGCTTCTGCGCTCAGGAATCCGCTGACCGATTCAGTGGGAATCTGAGCGATCCCGGCGGACGTTCAGATCTATCCAACTGGAGCCACGGTTAATCGGTCGCAAACGCCGAAGTGCGACCAACTCTGGAGTACCACTCATGCCCCGAATCTTTGACAACATCGAAACACGCCTCGGAGATGGTCTCCGAGAGGCCATCACCACGGCATCTCGCGCCGATTTCTGCGTCGGCTACTTCAACCTCCGCGGATGGAAGTTGCTCGACTCGAACATTGACCACTGGACGGGAGGTGACGAGAACTGCTGCCGCCTCTTGGTGGGCATGCACAGGACCCCCGAGGAGGCAGTTCGTCTGCTTCACTCTCCGACTCCCGTGGATGAGCTTGTGGACCAGGCTACGGCAAGGTCTCTACACAAGCAGATTGCGGAAGAGTTTCGCCGGCAACTGGCAAGCGGTGTGCCGTCCAACGAGGACGAGCTCGGGCTTCGCCGCCTTGCTGGGCAGCTTCGATCCCGACGCGTGCGAACGAAGCTGTTTCTTCGCCACCCGCTCCACGCAAAGCTGTACCTGTGCTTCCGGTCCGACCCGACCAGCCCGTCCATCGGATTCCTGGGTTCGAGTAATCTGACCATGCCTGGTCTATTGAAGCAGGGCGAGCTCAACGTGGATGTCCTCGACCACGATGCGTGCGTGAAGCTCGCGAAATGGTTCGACGACCGGTGGAGCGACCGCTTCTGCATCGATATCAGCACAGAGCTCGCCGACATCATCGACCAGAGCTGGGCGACCGAGAAGCAACTTTCACCGTACCTCCTCTATCTGAAGATTGCCTATCACATGTGTCGGGAAGCCCGAGAGGGCGCAGCGCTGTTCAACCTCCCTGCGGTATTCCGTGGGTTGCTCTTTGAGTATCAAGCGAAGGCTGTGCAGCTTGCCGCGCAGCACCTCAACCGCCGCGGGGGAGTGATCCTCGGCGACGTGGTTGGCCT
>JBAZUW010000067.1:5446-15952 GCA_041661205.1 Phycisphaerales bacterium | reverse complement strand
GGCGAGGGCGACGCCGCCCGGGCGGACATCACGTTTCGCGTGCGTTCAGAGCGTATTTCACTGGTCCTTACGCAGATTCGGGCGCTTGGGAAGCCGACCTCAGAGAGCTTGAACAGCGTGGATGTCACCGATCGGCTGATCGACCTTGACGCCACCATTCGCAACGAAAGGAAGGTCGAGGCGGACCTCCTCGATCTTGCCGAACAACGCAAGGGTGCCGCGCTGAAGGAGATTTTGGAACTGCGTGGGCAACTTTCGGAAATCCGCACGCGAATCGAAAAGCTTGAAGCCCAGAAATCCAACACCAATAAGCAGGTAGAGTTCTCAACAATCGTCCTGACCCTGCACCACGAAGCGAAGGCCGAGCCGCCGGTCGAAAAGCCCAAGGCGGACTTTGGCAGCAAGCTCTCGGCGGCGTGGTCTACCGGCACCTCTGGCCTGGGTGACACGCTCGCCTGGTGTGTCGAATCCGGCATCGCAAGGCTGCCGATGTGGATCGCCCTCGGCGCGTTCGGCCTCGCAACGTGGGTGGGTGTCCGCCGGGCCATTCGCTGGAGTGGCCAGGAGCCCCGGCCGCGGCTGGGTTGAACGGGCTGGCTCGACCGCGTGCCCGGACGCTCGCCGCCGGTCTGGCGTATTCGTCCAGCGTTGTTTTTCTCACGCAGCGTGGCGCCATCTCGGACGCACGCGGCTCACACCCGCGTCAGTCGGATGTCAACCTCCCGATCCACATACTCCCACTCGCGGCTCGCGCGTAGCCGCGCCACCAGCGCATCGAACTTGCCTTCGTCCTCGGGCGCGAACTCGAACCAGGTTAGAAAGTCGAATGGCTCGCCAAGATCACGCGAGTGATACAGCCGCCGCGCGATCGCGGGCAGGTATTCCAGCCCGATGGCGATATGCCGCGACTGCTCCTCCATGATCGTGCGGCGTTCATCCTGGGCCAACGCCCACCACGCCGCATTCTTGCGGATAGGAATCAGACTCCCCCGTGTCGCTTGGGCGCGCCCCAACCCGGCTTGCACGGCGTTCAAGCTCGCCTGCTCGGCTTTGGTTGTGTAGCGACTGTTGCTGCGAAACCCGCCAAGACTCCACACCCCGCCACACGGCGCGACCGCCGCCGTGATGATCTCCAGCCGCGGGGCCACTTCAAGCGAAGCCCCCGTTATCGGTCTGATGGAATCGATCCGCCAAGTGCCAGTTTCGCCCGCCGTCATGTGCGTGAGGGTGGTTTCCAATCGCGAGCTCTCCGTGTGGTCGCCGACTCGGATGCCGCCGCCGCGAGGAGGTTTCCGTAGATTTTCGCACACGTGCCTTGGCTGCTCTTTTCGGGTACATTGATGGGCTTACCGGGCGAGGGCATCGCCCGCGGCCGCTTTGTACCTGCCACGGAGACTCCATGGGCTCTATTCGCAACACGTTGGTTTCCTGCTGCTTCCTGGCGTCGGTGGCGGGCACTGCGTTCGCCCAGGTCGCCATCACCGGCGATGTTGTCTACACCATGACCGGCGACGCTTCCAACAAAATTACCAATGGCGTCGTCATCATCACCGATGGCAAGATCGCCGCCGTCGGCCCTGCCGCTTCCACCAAAATCCCCGATGGATACAAAGTGCTGCACGGCGCGGTCGTTACGCCAGGGCTGGTCGACGCACGCGGCACCGAAGGTGTCTCCGGCATCTTCAACCAGAAGCAAGACCAGGATCAGCTTGAGCACTCCAGCCCTGTACAGCCCGAACTGCGGGCCATCGACGCCTATAACCCCAACGACCCGCTGGTGGAGTGGGTCCGCAACCTCGGCGTAACCACGGTGAACACCGGCAACGCCCCCGGCGAGCTCGTCTCCGGCCAAACCGGCGTCTTCAAGACGGTCGGCAAGACGGTGGACGAAGCCGTCGTCAAGGATGTCTCCGCCGTCGTCGTCACCTTGGGCCCCTGGTCGCAGAAGGAAGGCAAAGAGTCTCCCGGCACACGCGGCAAGGAAGTCGCGATGCTCCGCCAGCAGCTCATTAAGGCCCAGGAATATGCCGACAAGCTCGCCCGCAAGGCCAAAGAGGGCGACAAGGCGGACAAGCACGAAGACGATCACGCCGACGACGCCAAGGGCGAGAAGGGCGACAAGGGCGGGCGCGACCTGAAACTCGAGGCCTTCGCCAAGGTCCTCGCTGGCGAAGTCCCCCTCATGGTCACCGCCAACCGCGCCCAGGACATCGACAGCGCCCTGCGTCTCGCGGCCGAGTTCAAGTTCAAGCTGATCCTCGACAGTGCCGCCGAGTCGTACTTGCTCATCGACCAGATCAAAGCCGCGGGCGTGCCGGTCATCTTGCACCCCACCATGTTCCGCATGTTCGGCGAGATGGAGAACATGAGCATGGAGACGGCGGGCAAGCTCGCCAAGGCGGGCATCCCTGTCGCGATCGAGAGCGGCTACGAGGCGTACGTGCCCAAGACGCGCGTGGTGTTGTTTGAGGCGGCGGTGGCCGCGGCCAACGGGATGACCTTTGAGCAGGCCCTCGCGAGCATCACGAGCCAGCCCGCCAAAATCCTCGGCGTGGACAACCGCGTGGGAAGCCTCAAGCCCGGCCTCGACGGCGATGTGGCGCTGTATGACGGGGACCCGTTTGAGTACACCAGCCACTGCACAGGGGTGGTGATTCAGGGGGTTGTTGTGAGTGAGAACGTCCGGTGATGCGGGTGCGGCGTGTAGCCTCAAAGCCGGGTTGAGAGGCGAAAGCGGGGCGACCGGGCCTCGTCGCGGGCTATGTGCGTAGGGCAAAAGAAAAAGCCGCCCCGGAGGGCGGCTTGGTATCTGCAACACTGAAGTTTGCGAGACTCACCTCGCGACCACGGCCTTAGTGGCTGGCGTGCTTGCCGCCGATCATCATGCCGTAGAAGCTGCGGTAGACGAAGAAGACGGAGACGAGGAAGAAGGCGACGGTGAGGCCCAAGGTGAGGCCCGAGTGGCCGGTGCCGCCGGTCTTCATGCTCACGGCGAGTTCGACGGCGAGAAGGCCAAAGAGCGTAGTGAACTTGATGACCGGGTTCATGGCAACGCTGCTGGTGTCCTTGAAGGGGTCGCCGACGGTGTCGCCCACGACGCAGGCATCGTGCAGGGGCGTGCCCTTGGCCCGCAGCTCGGTCTCGACGATCTTCTTGGCGTTGTCCCACGCGCCGCCGGCGTTGGCCATGAAGATGGCCTGGTAGAGGCCCGAAATGGCGATGGAGATGAGGTAGCCGATGAAGAAGTAGGACTCAAGGAAGGCGAAGGCGAGGGTGGCGAAGAAGACGCCCAGGAAGATGTTGAACATGCCCTTCTGGGCGTACTGCGTGCAGATCTCGACGACCTTCTTGCTGTCGGCGACCGAGGCCTTCTCGGCGTTTTCGAGCTTGATGTTGGCCTTGATGAACTCGACGGCGCGATACGCGCCGGTGCTAACGGCCTGGGTGGAGGCGCCGGTGAACCAGTAGATGATCGCCCCGCCGGTGATGAGCCCCAGCAGGAAGGGCGGATGCAGAATCGAGAGCTTGGAGACCATCGCGGGGTCCAGCCCGTGGGTGAGGCCGACGATGATCGAGAAGATCATGGTGGTGGCGCCCACGACGGCGGTGCCGATGAGCACCGGCTTGGCGGTCGCCTTGAAGGTATTGCCGGCGCCGTCGTTCTCTTCCAGGAACTCCTTGCCCTTTTCGAAGTCGGGCGAGAAGCCGAACTGCTTCTGCACTTCGTCCTTGATGCCGGGAATGGTCTCGATGGTGGAGAGCTCGAAGACGCTCTGGGCGTTGTCGGTGACGGGGCCATAGCTGTCGACGGCGATCGTCACCGGGCCCATGCCCAGGAAGCCGAAGGCCACCAAGCCGAACGCGAAGACGGCGGGGGCCATCATCACCGCGTCAAGGCTGCCGTTGAGCGTCGAGATCAGGTATGCCCCGCCCATCAGGATGACGATGGCCAAACCCAGCCAGTAGGCCGAGAAGTTGCCGGCGACGAAGCCGGACAGGATGTTGAGAGACGCCCCGCCCTGCTTGGAGGCTTCGACGACCTCGCGCACGTGGCGGCTCTCCGTTGAAGTAAAGGCCTTGACCAGCTCGGGGATGATCGCCCCGGCCAGGGTGCCGCAGGTGATGATCGTGCTGAGCTTCCACCACAGCGAGCTGTCGCCGTGGAGGGTGGGAATCAGGAAGTACGACGCGGCATACGTGAGAACCACCGAGACGCCGGAGGTGATGAAGACCAGGTTCGTCAGGGGCTTCTCGAAGTTCATCTTGGCGGCGTTCTGGTACTTCGCCTTGGCCATCGCCTCGTTGATGAAGTACGACAACGCCGACGCGACGACCATGATGATGCGCATCGCGAAGAGCCACACGAGGAGCTGAATCTGCACAGTGGCGTACTCGGCCCCGGCGGTCTTCTCGTTGATGGCCAGCAGCACAAAGGAGATGAGGGCGACGCCGGTCACGCCGTAGGTTTCAAAGCCGTCGGCGGAGGGGCCGACGCTGTCGCCGGCGTTGTCGCCCACGCAGTCGGCGATGACGCCGGGGTTGCGGGCGTCGTCTTCCTTGATCTTGAAGACGATCTTCATCAGGTCAGAGCCGATGTCGGCGATCTTGGTGAAGATGCCGCCCGCGATGCGGAGGGCCGAGGCGCCCAGCGACTCACCGATGGCAAAGCCGATGAGGCAGGGCCCGGCGAGCTTGCCGGGGATGAAGAGCAGAATCCCGAGCATGATGAGGAGCTCGACGCTGATGAGGGCCATGCCGATCGACATGCCGGCCTTGAGCGGAATCGCGTAGCAGGGGAAGGGCTTGCCGCGAAGGCTCGCGAAGGCGGCGCGGCTGTTCGCGAACGTATTCACACGAATGCCGAACCACGCGACGCCGTACGACCCGGCGATGCCGATGAGCGAGAACAACAGAATGATCGCGACCTTGGCAATGGGCAGGCCGTACACGAGCTTGCCCGCGTCATCGCTGGTGGGGACAAGGGCCCCGAAGTAGAGGCCAACGATGGCGGCGATAAAAACCCAGAGCACCAGCAGGAACTTGCCCTGCTGAATCATGTACGACTTGCAGGTTTCGTAGATGAGCTCGGAGATCTCCAGCATGGAGCGGTGCACGGCCATGTTCTTCAGCTGGCTGTAGATGAGCAGCCCGAAGCCCAGGCCCGCGGCCCCGATCAACAGGCCGATGAGCAGCAGCGTGTGCCCGTCGATCGCGCCGTTGAGAAACTTGACGGTGCCCAGGTCCGGCAGCACCAGGCTGGCTTCGCCGCCGGGCTTGTGTTCTTGCGCGTGGGCGCTGGCGGGCAAAATGGCGAGCATCGCGGCGACGCAGAGGAGGGTTGCGAGGCCGCCCCGCTGGATAAGGCCGATGGCCTTGGACGCGAAGCTTGCAAAGCCCGCGATGACGGAACGAGTGTTGGGGGTGACAGCGTGTGGCACGGTTTTTGGCCTCCCGATGGAACAGGCCGCCCGACGCGAAGAAAGCGTGGCGGCGAGATTGTTCGTGATTCCGGATCGCGGCGTGACTTCACGCTGCCGGGATGAGAGAAAACGTTTTCAATGCGGGCGAAAGTGGTGACCATCTCCACGAGGCTTGCGGCCACCCGGGCCACAGTGTGCGTTGTGGCGCGCGTTTTGTCAACGTCGCGCCCACCTTGCTCACCGACAGCCCGAAGACGAGGCGGCGCGGGCGGGAGAGAATCCCTGCCGCAGCCGCCACCGGCTCAGACGCGTTCGACCTTTTCGCGCTTGGGGGGCAGGCCACCGAGTTCGGGCTTGATGCGACGAACCTGGCTCTTGCGGGCCGCGCGGCGGGCACGCTCGGAGGGCTTCTCGTAGAACTCCTTGCGCTTGATGTCCTTGGTAAGGCCTTCCTTCTCGCACAGCTTCTTGAAGCGGCGCATCAGACCTTCGACACTCTCACCGCTACGAGCCTTCACTCGAATCGACATGCTCACCTCACGCTCGAAACGCCTACTGCCGCCCGCCGACGAAGACAACGCGCCTCCGCTCACCGGCGACCTTTAGCCGTCCCGTACTGTTCATCTCCACCCTGCTAAGTGGCCCCACCAAATGTGGCCCAAAGTAAAGGAGGCAAACAGGCTCCAATCAAGCCGCCTTTTGCAATCGGTTGGGAGCCGTCACTTGTTCAAAATCCCCGGGGGGGCCCGGGCCGGGTACCATCGACGCTGTGCCGGAGGGTTCAAACTCCGCCCGGGCGCGGCATATTTGGCCCCATTCGGTCTTCAGGGAATCCGCTCATGTCTGACTCTCGCGCCGTTTCGCACCGACTTGCCAGATTTGCAGTTTTTGTGAGTTTGGGGGGCCTCGCCCTCGGGCTGGCGGCGTGCGACCCGATCATCCGGCCGCAAGGGTCCTCGGCCATCAGCGCCACCTACGCCTACCCCAAGCTGGAGGCGGACCTGCCCGACGCCACCCGCGTTCCGGCGGCGATCGCGGCGGCGGACTCGACCTTGCGGGCCCGCGGGTACTCCGTCCAAGCGTCGAGCTCGACCGAGGACGCCGGCGTGGTGCGGGCCCTGCCCCCGCGCAGCTCTGACTATCCCGTGGTGGAGGTGAAGGCCACGCGGACCACCAGCGGCACGCACGTGACGATCGGGGTGACGCCGTTTGGCGATGAGGATTTGAGCCGCAGCGTGCTGGATGGGATGTTGTCGCGGCTTGGGCTGTGATAGCAGGTCGGCCCTGACAGGTCGGGCAACGCCAGTTACCACCCCTTGGGCTTGCGTGACATCGCGCGTTGCAGATCGCGGTCAGAGTCGCGCTTGGCGATCGTCTGGCGCTTGTCGTGGGCCTGCTTGCCCTTCGCCACGCCGATGAGCACCTTGGCCCAGCCCTCTTTGAAGTACAACTTCAGCGGCACGATCGTCATGCCCTTCACCTGAATCTGCTTGGCCAGCTTGCGGATTTCCTTCTTGTGCGCCAAGAGCGCCCGGGCCCGCTTGGGGCGATGGCCCAACGCGCCGCTCGCGGCGTACTCGCCGATGTTCACGTTGAGCAACTCAAGCGTCGGTGGTGCTTCGCGAGCCACAACGTAACCTTCGCCCAGCGACACTTCGCCCGAGCGAACGCTCTTGACCTCTGACCCCCGCAGCGAAATGCCGACCTCCAGCGTGTCGGAAATGTGATACTCGAACCGCGCTTTGCGGTTCTCGATCACACGTTCCTGGTTGGGGTCTGGTTTCTTGGCCATGCGTGCGACTACTCGAACTCCACCGAGTTTCTGATGGTGCCGATGCCGGGAATCTCTACTTCGACAACATCGCCGTGCTTGAGGTATTCAGGAGGATTGCGGGCCATGCCCACGCCCGAGGGTGTGCCGGTCATGATCAGGGTGCCGGGCCACAGCGTGGTGCCACGCGACAGATCCGCCACCAGTGCCGCCACCGAGAAGATCATGTCCTTGGTGTTGCCATGCTGCATCTCCCGCCCGTTCACGCGGCAAATCACGTCGAGATTCTGCGGTTCTTTAATGGCCGCGGCTGCGACCACGCGCGGCCCAATCGGGCAGAACGTATCAAACGACTTGCCCCGCGTGAACTGGCCCCCGGAGCCTTCCTTCTGCCACCAGCGCGCCGAGACGTCGTTACCCACGACGTAGCCGAGAACGTACGACAGGGCGTCTGCGGGCGGCACATCGCGGCATGGCTCGTCTCCCGGGCCGGTGCCGATGATCACACCCAGCTCGGCCTCGAAATCCACCTGGGGGCGATCCTGGCAGAGCTTGGGCACGCGAATCGGGTGGCCGCTCAGGCAGGCGCTCGCCGGGCTCTTATTGAAGAGCATCGGGCGGGTGGGAAGCTCGGCCCCCTGCTCCTTGGCGTGCTCCGCGTAGTTGCGGCCGATGCCCAGAATCTGGCGGATCAGCGTGAGTGAGCCATCCGCCCGTTCGATCGCGACTCCGTACGTGGTCTGAATGAGATTCATGCGAGCGAGTCTAGGGGAAGACAGAGGCACTAGGGACTGGGCACTAGGCATTAGGGCCGGAATGACGATGCGCCCGGGTCCTACCCCAGCACGTCGACCGTTTTCGGGGGCGGGCAGAGGCCGGCTGCGGCTCCCTCTTCGAGCAGGCGCTGAATCGCCATCAGGCCGCTGTCGCCGAGGTCTTGCGTGAGCCCCGTCACGTACATGTCGAGATATTGGCGAACCGTCGCGTCGCTCGGCATCGCCATCTGCTGCTTGGCGGCGTTGTGGGCCGCGAAGGGCAAGCAGTACGCGACCGACTCGTCGCGATGTGCCAGGGCATACGCCAGCGACGCGCCCAGATCCTGCGCGACCCTCGCAAGCGTGCCAGAGCCCACACGTTGATCGAGGTCTCGTTTCACTGCATTCACACCCAGCGGCAAGGGCAGGTGCCGCGTCGCCTGCCACCACTCGCCAAGGTCCAGCAAGGAGCGAAGTTTGGCCTCTCCGAAGGTGATCTGCCCCTCGTGGATCACCAGCCCCGCGGCCGCCCTTCCGGAGACCACGTAAGGAATGATCTCGTCAAACGGCAACTCCACAAATCGCGCACGCCCGCGCAAGCGTTCCTCCCCGAGCCACAACCCAAGCGTGAGAAACGCGCTGGTCTCAAAGCCCGGGATCGCGATGATCGCGCCCGGATCCCGCAGCAGCGCCTCAGCATTGCGTCGATCGCTCGCCGGCGCCACCACGCGCGGGCCGTACCCCTCGCCAAACGACGCGCCCATCCGAGTGATGATGTAGCGCTCCTGGACGTCCGCGTAAGCCCGCACCGAGAGCGCCGTCAGGTCGTACGGCGCGTCGGCCAATGCCCGGCGGTTGAAGACCGCGATGTCGCCAGGTACGCCCCGGTATCGCAAAGGCCCAGTATCGAGCCGCGACTGCCCATCGGCGCCCGCCCACGGCGTGCCGTCGGGCATCACCTTGCCGGTGATCGGCCACCACATGAACGCGTCATCCGGGTCGCCGGAGTGGGCCAAGCTGAGCGTGTGAGAATCAGCGTTGGGCTTCATGTCGTGACTGCGAGCGCTGCCGGCGCGGGGCGGGAAACTGGCCGAGGCCGTGGTTACGACTGCGAATCTTTGCCCTTGGACTTGTACCCCATGCGTTCCTTCAGGGCTTCGAGGCTGAAGGGGTTTTTGGCCTCCGGAGCCGCGTCGCGCTGTTCGAGGCGTTTGAGCGATGTGATCACGTCGCGTGTGAACAGGTGGAGGTCTTCCTTGGCCAGGGGCACCGGAGTCTTGGACTGCACGATGCCGATGGCCAGCGCCTTGGGCAGGGGCAGCACGGTGGTGCGGGCGGCGAGGTTCGAGGCATTGCGCTCAGCGGTCGGCCCCAGCGCCTGCGCCGTCTTCATAACCTCATCGCGGATCGCGGCCTCATCCAGCACGCTGATGTTGGGGTCGCCCTGGCCGAAATACTTGCGGACCTGCGTGCGGCTCACGCGGAGGTCTTTGATCACGGGGATCTCGGGGGTCGCAGGGGTTGTTCCCTGCGCCGGCTTTTCGAAGGACTTGCCCACCGCCTCGAGCCCCTCGGTCGACGCGAGCGACTGATACTGCGGGATTTCGCTCTTGAGCTTCTCGAAGGCCGCGATTCGTTTGAAGTCGATCACGGCACGGGCGCGGACCTCGTCGAGCGTCTCGGCCGGGGCCTCGCCCTTGGTCGCCAGCACGCAGAAGTAGTATTTTACGTCGCCGGACTCAAGGGGCGTGTCGCTGGGAACGAGGGTCTGGAGCCCGAAGGGGGCCTTGGGGTCAAAATCCACATTGGACGCGAGCAGCTCTTCAATGCCCGCGGTGCGGGTGCCCAAGCGCAGGCTGCCGCGACCGATGCCGGGGATGGAGCTCGCCTCGTCCAGGCGGGTCCACTTGTCGGCCAGACGCGTCACCTTGAAGGTGGGGAGCGTGACGGACTCGGCTTCTTCCACGGCCTGATGGACATCCGCGGCGAGCGAGTCGATCGTCGGCCGCTGCGTCTCCCAATCTGCCGGAAGCTTGCGGACCGGGCCGTCGACTTCAAGCCGGCGGGTCGCGGCCCGCAGGCGCGCCTTGTACGCACGATCGATCTCGGCCATCACCTCGTCGGTCTTGGCTTTGATCAGGGCGGCTTCGATCTTGGCCTTTTCCGCGGCGAACTCACCCGGGTACTTGGCGCGATCAAGCTGATACGCCTTGCTCACCGCGATGGGGTCGGTCTTGAGGCTCTTGGAGATCGCCGCGGCATCCACCTCGAACCACTCGAGCTTGGCACGCTCGGGAAGAACGTAGCCGATACCGAACTCCCCCTCGGCAGGCTTGACATTCTGGTACTTCTTGAAGTGGGCCTGAAGCTGCTCGTCGGTGGGCTCTGGCATTTCGCTGACGATCCGGTCGGCGGGAATGACCATGCCGTCGGCGAGCACGGAGTCGAAGCGTTGGCGGGCTTCGAGGACGACAAGCTTGTCCGACATGCGGGCCGCGGCGTCGTAGGTGTTGATGAGCCGCGCCACACCCCGCAGGCGGCTGAGCGCATGGTCGAACTG
>JBAZUW010000067.1:0-5436 GCA_041661205.1 Phycisphaerales bacterium | reverse complement strand
CATGCGGTGCCGAGCCGCCACCACCACTTGACCCTGGGTGAGACGAGCTTGCATGTCCGCAGCCTGCTGCTGCATGAACTGGGCATTCTGGAGAAACTGCTGCACGAACTGCTGGCCATACTGAGAGTACCGGTCGGTCACTTCCGCGACGGTCTCGCTCTGAGCGAGTTCGGGCAACCAGGCCGCGCCGTCGCGCCCCTCTCCCACCAGCCCGGCGTTTTCGGCCTCGCGCACCAGGAGCATCCAGTGGGTGGCGTCCTGGCAACCGAGCTGAAGAGTGAGCACGCCGGGCACGAACGCCTTGAGCGCGTCATATTCCAGCGAGAACTGGTTGCGTTCCTTGTTCGTGACGGGCTTGCTGAGAACCTCGGCCACGGTGATCTTGTCGGGGTCGGGAGCGAAGGGGTTGTTGCTACCGCTGATGAGGAACGTCAGCATCAGCAACGAGCCGCCACCAGCGAGCAGCCACTTGTTGTACTTGCGAAGGATTTTGACCATGGTTTCTCGCCGAAGGAACTCGCCGAACCAAAGGAACCGATCGAGGAAGATGGTACGCGCGTAGGACAACCCGGCGTGGCAAACCACGAACGCCCGAGGCCCCGAGGCGGAAGAGGCGGCGCCCGGGGGCGGCCGCCGTCCCGCGGATTAGCGGTAGAATTCGATGATCAGGTTGGTGTTCACGTCGAAGGGGATCTGATCCGTCGCGGGCACGGCCAGAATCTTCACCGTGAGCTCGGAGGGGTTCAGCTCCATCCACCCCGGAACCTCAAAGCCCGCCAGGCTCTCCATCGATTCCTTGGCCAGCTTCTGGGCCTTGGGCTTCAGGGAGATCACATCGCCCACGTGCACCTGGGCGCTGGGGCGATCCGTCTTGCGGCCGTTCAGGAACACGTTGCCGTGGGCGACCATCTGCCGAGCGCCCCAGATGGAGCGAGCAAGGCCGGCGCGACGCACCACGTTGTCCAAACGACGCTCAAGCAACTGCATGAGCATGTCGCCGGTGTTGCCCGGCATGCTGCCGGCGTGATCCAGGTAGCGGCGGAACTGCTTCTCGAGCACCGAGTAGTGGAACTTGAGCTTCTGCTTCTCGTTCATACGGATGCCGTAGTCACGCAGGCGACGCCCGCGGTACCCGTGCATGCCGGGGTAGGTCAGCGCACGCTTGGACGTGTGCTTGGGGCTGTCCGCGATCGGAGCGCCCACGCGACGAGACAACTTGAGCTTGGGACCGGTGTAACGAGCCATGCGAAACCTCCGTCTCCCGCGTGGCGGCTCCCTTTCGGGGCTCCCGCGGGGTGTCGTGTGCATTCGCCAGGGCGGCGAGCAGCGACGATCTGCCGGGTGACCGAGACTTCGGGCCGGCGGTTGATCCGGAATTGTCCCGGGCACAGTGCCGCGGGGTTCTGGGGGAGAATGAAAGGCGGGGAGGGCGTGCGGGTCAAGTACGAAAACCGAACGAGCTGGCAGGCCGCGAAGGTGGCGGCTGCGAAGATTGGTAGGCTGTGGGCATGCTCACCCGTCGCCAGTTTTCCAAACTTGCCGTCGCCGCCACCGTTGCCCCTGCCGCGCTCGCCGTCGGGCAGCCCGGCCAGCCCGACCCAAAGCCAAGCAAAGGAATGATCGACATCACGCCCAAGGGAGTGCCCACCCACCGAATGTTGAAGGGCTGCGACGCCCTGGGCTGGACGCTCGGCTGTCAATCCTGGACTTTCCGCGATCGCACCGTCTTTGAGTCCGTCGAGACCATGGGCCGACTCGGCCTCACGCACGCGGAGTTCTATCCCGGGCAGAAGCTGGCCCCGCACTTGGGCGACGCGAAGATCGACGCGGCCATGCCCGCCGAGCAGGTGAAAGAGCTTCAGGATCATCTCGCGAAGCACGGCGTGACGGCGAACAGTTGGGGCGTGATCGCCATCACCAAGGACGAGAAGGCCAACCACGCCAACTTTGAGTTCGCCAAGAAAATGGGCATGCACGCGGTGTCGTGCGAGCCGGAGCGGGAAGTGTGGGACATGGCCGCGTCTATCGGCAAGGAGTACCAGATCTGCCTGGCGATCCACAACCACCCCAAGCCGTCAACCTTCTGGACCCCCGATGTCGAACTCGAAGCCTTCAAGGGGCGAGAGGAGTGGATCGGCTCTTGCAGCGATGTCGGGCACTGGCCGCGCTCGGGGTTGAACTCCCTCGACTGCCTCAAGAAGCTCGATGGGCACATCTTCGAGTTGCACTTCAAGGATGTTGCGAAGGTCGACGACAAGCCCACCTACGAAGACCGCCCCTGGGGCACCGGGGGCTGCGACGCCAAGGGCATGATGGCCGAACTCAAACGCCAGAAGTTCAAGGGCGTCTTCCTGGTGGAATACGAGATCACCAGCGGCAAGGAACTGGAAGAAAACGTCGCCAAGAGCATCGCGTTCTTCGACAAAACAGCAATGGAGTTGGCGAAGGCATGACGAACCCCACGCGCAAGCGTGGAGCCGCAGCTGCACGCGAGCGGGCTGTGGCGTGATTGTGGCGTTGGAGATTTCGGTATCAGGGCGGCCCCACGCTTGCACGTGGGGTTCGTAACGGGGCCAGCAAGGCTTCACACGCCACCGCGGGATTCTTTGCACCGCACACCACGGATGAGACCGCGAACCCGCGCGCTCCGGCCGCGGCTACCTCCGCAGCGTTGGCCGGCATGATGCCGCCGATGGCCAGGTGCGGGCGGTTGCCGATGACCGGGTCGGCGACGAACTCTCGGGCATACGCCGGCCCGGCGATTCGCGGCTTCTCTTTGGTCGTCGTTGCGAACATCGGGCCCAACCCCACATAGTCAGCGCCGGTGGCGAAAGCCTCGCGGGCTTGCGCGAGGTTCTCGGTGCTCACGCCAATGAGCAGCCGCCTGCCGCCGGCGAGCGACACGTCGGCGATGCGTCGGGCGTCGGGCGCGGCGAGATCGGTTTGGCCCAGATGCACGCCGTCGGCATCTGCCGCCAGCGCGACATCGAGGCGGTCATTAATGATGACGTGGACGCCGCGGGGACGGCAAATTGCGACCAGCTCGCGGGCGCGCCGGGCGAGTTCGCCCCCCTCGAGGTTCTTCTCGCGAAGCTGGATGCAATCCGCCCCACCGTCGATCGCGAGCCGGGCGACCTCCGGCCACGCGTGATGCGTGCAGAGCGATTCGGTAATCAGCACGCACAACTTCCATTGCGGCACATCCGCGCCGGGCAGCCTCTGCACCAACCGCGGCACCAGCGTGTACGTGCGGTAGCGGGCCTGCTCGCAAGCGACGGCGACCACCGCCCGGCCCAGCACCTTCGCCGATTCTTCGATGGCGCGGAGGGCCTCCCCCACTCTCGACCCCGCGGCGATGCACGACGCCCGCAGGTCGGCGCGGGTCAGTTCAGTAGGGGCCTTGATGCCCGTGCCGACATCGCCGGGCGTATCGCGACTGGCGAGCAGAGCATCGTCGCCAAGCGTGTTCATCGCAGCGGTAAGTAAGTGCCGAAGCGATTTGAACTCGCCGGAGAGCCCGCCGTCATCCAGCCCAAATCGCGCGATATCTTCGAGGAATCGCAGCCCTTCGCGGGCGCGATTGGCGTTGGCGTCGATGATTCGCAGGAGGGCGGACATGAGTGGTGTCAGCGTAGCGGGCACGTTTCACAACCGGAACCAACGACGCGCAAGGCCGCGGAACGCCAACATCCTGACGCCGGACCTGAGTCTTCGAAGGTCCGGGTCGCGAACGCCTCGTCCCCCACCCGGAGCATCGCAAACCCTCAGCTCCGGCGTCGGCGGGTGGTATTTTCGCAGCGAAGCGCGAAGTCTACCGCTTCCAGTAGCCCCCCGAGCCGCCGAATCGCCCGTCGCGTGCTTCTTTGGATTGCGCCTCGTTCACCTTGAGCGGGCGCCCCGCCAGCGGCTTGCCGTTGGTCGCGTCGATGGCACGTTGCCCGGCGTCGTGGTCGTCAAACTCAACAAAGCCAAAGCCCCGCGGGCGGCCGGTCTCCTTGTCCGTCGAGACCATCGCATGCACCACGTTGCCAAACGGGGCGTAGTGGGCGCGAAGGTCATCTTCGGTGACCGTGAACGGGAGATTGCCGACGTACAGACGCATAGAGACCTTTCAGCAAGAACAAACCGGCTCGACAATGTAGCCAGCACGTGCCACGGGCCTCGCCTCGGGGTCAGAGAGGTGCGGGGGCGACCCCATGCACGCACGGCGAAGCAAACGCGAGTCGCTCTTGCATGACGTTGATCGCCTCTGGGTTGCTATCCACCAGCACGACATCACGCCCCAGCCGCGCCGCGGCTTCGCCGATGGTGCCACTGCCAGCAAAGAAATCCAGCACGCGATCACCCGGGTTCGAGTGCACGCTGATAATCCGATTGATAATCGCCAACGGCTTCTGCGTCGGGTACCCGGTCTTCTCTTTGCCGGTGGGGCTCACGATGGTGTTCCACCACGTGTCGGTCGGTGTCTTGCCCCGTGCGGCCTTCTCCGGGCCCACCAGCCCCGGGGCCATGTACGGAATCCGGTCGATGTCGTCGAAGCGGAAGGTGTATTTTTCAGGGTCTTTGGCGTACCACAGGATGTTGTCGTGCTTGGGGGACCATCGCCTGGTGGCGCGAGCCCCGTAGTCGTACGCCCAGATGATTTCGTTGATGAAGGATTCGCGGCCAAAAATCTGGTCGAGCAGCACTTTGCAGTAGTGCACTTCGCGATAGTCAATGTGCAGGAAGAATGAGCCATCGGAAGCCAGGAGCCGGTAGGCCTCGGTCAGGCGAGGCTCAAGAAACGCGAGATAGTCGGAAAACGTGTCGGTATAGGCCTTGGTGCCGACTTTGAGTGTGCGGTAGCGCTGGCCCTGGAAGCCGGTGCGGTCGCCCCCCTCGTCGCGCTCAGTGGTGATCTGCGTGCGAGATTGCGTCTTGCCCGTGTTGAACGGCGGGTCGATGTAGATCAGGTTGAACGACGCGTCGGGGAAGGTGCGGAGGACATCCAGATTGTCACCGAAATGGATGTCGAGCACGGGGTGGTCCTTGACTCGCCAAACACAACTCCCGGCTGCTTCTCAGCCCTTCACCGTCTCGTGGCACAGGCGTCCCGCCTGTGTCCTTCCCTTCCTTCTTCCTGACTCGCGCGTTGAAACTTCCTCACCCGCCCTCAGCCGCCTCGTACGCCTTGAAAGTCCCCTTCTTGTCCTCGGCCTCAACGTACGCCCGGAACTCGGTCATTTTGTACGACACGAAGCAGAAGACGTGATGCAGCGTGAGAAACTCAAGGTCGGTGTCGTCCTTGGGCACGTCTTTGCGCAGGCGGTCGAGCTCGGCGAGCAGGTTCTCGGCTTTCATGGCGTCAGGATAGAGCCCCCGCGCGAGCGAGGGGTCATCAGGCCTTTGGCAACAGCCGCCCGATGGTGATGGGCTTGAGCGGAAACTCGCGGACCA
>JBAZUW010000066.1:6197-16205 GCA_041661205.1 Phycisphaerales bacterium | reverse complement strand
TTCTGAATCGGAAGACGTGCCATGGGAAGTTCCTTTCAAGAGAGTGTGACTGCGTGACGCCAGTGATCCTTGTTCGTTGTTCGAGTCGCGTGAAACCTTATCCCTCGCAGTTTCCATTCCGCGTCCCGACATCCACTCCGATGCCCGTGTCCTCACTCGCGTGACAGGCAAAACAAAACCGGCCCCTTCACCTGCATTTGGCGCGCAAACCCGGTACTTCATGTGCCCATTTCGCAAGCGGTGCGCCCACCCCGTCGGTATACTGCTCGGCCGAGCACATTGCGAACAAGGAGCCCGCCCTTGCGAATTCATCCGCGAACCCATCCGCGAACTCTCATAGCGATCGTCCTTGCACTCGCCGCCTGGCAGCTCGCCAGCGAGCACGCACACAGCGCCCTCGCGCAAGCCCAGCCGCGCCCCGCCAAGGTCAAGGCCTCCACCGATCCGGAGTACCCAAAGGATTGGTTCTTCGATGACATGCTCACCAACACCAAGCTGCAATCGCTTGTGGGCCGCCCCATGCCGCGCCTCAGCCTCACGCAGTGGATCGGCAAGGCCACCAGCGTCGAAGCCAACAAGGGCAAGGTTGTGGTGGTGGATTTCTGGGCGACCTGGTGCGGCCCGTGCATGCGGGCCATCCCGCACAACGTCGTCATGCTCGATAAATACGCCGACAAGGGCCTCGTGATCATCGGCGTGCACGACGCCAAGAAGGGCTACGAGAAAGCCGCGGATGTGGTGCGCGATCAGGGAATCAAGTACCCGGTGGCAAAGGATGCTGGTGGAGCCTCGGCCCGCGCGACGGGCGTTCACAACTGGCCGACGTACATCGTGATCGATCGTTCCGGCATCGTGCGTGCGGCGGGTCTGGTGCCCGAGCGCGTTGAACCGGTGGTGAAGTCGCTCCTCGCCGAAACCGTCGCCTCGGAGCACGCCGACGCCTTCGGGCCCGAGTTCTACATCGACGACGCCTCTCGCACCCCGGCGATGCGCGCGATGGAGGGCAAAGCCGCCCCGGACATCATCGCCGCGGCGTGGGCCGGCCAAACCTCCAAATACCCCGCCGCGCCGAAGCAACCCGGCACCTCCGGAGAGATCAGCGTCGTGACCTTCGTGGCCGCGGATGACTCTGAGGCAAAGACGCAGCTCGAGCGTCTGACCCCGGTGGCCAAGGAGTTCGCCTCCAAAAAAGTCTCATTCTTCTGCGTGGCCGATGGCGCGGTGAACGACGGCGTGTGGACCAAGATCGCAACTCGCGGCAGGGGGACCGAGGGCATCTTCATCGCCCGTGATGAGCTGGCCGGAGCCGCGCCGACCGCCCGCAGTGTCACCATGCAGGCCTACGGCGCTGCGCGAGCGCCGGCGACCTATGTCATCGGTCGCAAGGGCCGTGTGGTGGCCGCGGGAGTGCGGCCGGAGATGCTCAAGCCGCTCCTCGAAAAAGTGCTCGAAGGGGCGGCCCCCAACACCCCAGCTCACTCCGACACCCCAAAGCTGCCCACCAAAGCGCACTGACCAAACAGATACCAAAGGCCTTGAAGGCGTTGGTGTGTGAGACGAAAGCAGTGCGATGGTGAATGTTTGCGCGGAGCGTTGACATAGGCCCAGGCGCGGCTGCAACCGGGGGCCAATATTCAGGTATACTGAGTGCATAGGGGTCACCAATCGGGGGTTCATATGAAGATTGCAACGCGCGTGCTCATGGGCGTCGTACTGATGTGCGCCGGGTGGCAAGCCGCCAGCGAGCGCTGCGGCCACACTGGCTTGGCTATGGCTCAGCCGGGCGAAAGCTCCAAGCCCTTCCCCGATGAATGGTTCTTCAGCGGCGCCCAGCGCCCCCAGACCCTCAAGGCCCTGGAAGGGAAGCCCGCCCCCACGCTCTCCATCGGCAAGTGGATCGGCGACGCCACCACCATCGAGGCCAACCGGGGCAAGGTCGTCGTGGTTGACTTCTGGGCCACATGGTGCGGCCCGTGTATGCGCTCTCTGCCTCACAATGTCGAACTCGTGAAGCAATACTCGGACAAAGGTCTCGTCTTCATCGGCGTGCATGATTCTGAGAATGGCTGGGAGAACGCGCCGGCTGTTGTCCGTTCCAAGAACATTAACTATCCCGTCGGGCAAGACTCCGGCGGCGCGTCTGTTAAGGCCTTTGGCCTGCAGTTCTGGCCTACGTACGTCGCCATCGATCGCAGCGGCAAGGTGAGGGCCGCCGGGTTGCTGCCGGACCGCGTGGAAGATGTCGTGAAGGTGCTTCTCGCGGAAGCGGGCGGCCCGGTCGCGAGTGCCGCCGCCAGCGAGTTCGGCCCCGAGTTCTACTACGGGGGCATCCATCGCCCCGGCGGACTCAAAGACATGGAAGGCAAGCCCGCGCCGGAACTCAAAGGCGCCACGTGGCTGGGTGAGGCACCGTCGCAGGCCGGGCTCAAGGGCTCCGTGAGCGTCGTCACCTTCGTCTCCCCGGTTTTCGATGTCTCCATGGGCGAACTCGACAAGATCGCGCCCGTCCGCAAGGAGTTCGCTGCTCAGGGCGTCGCGTTCCTGGGCGTCGCCGATGGGCGCTGCAACGACACGTCATGGGCCAAGCTCGCCGAGCGCATGAAGACCAAGAAGGTCGACGAGCCGATCCTGCGTGACGAAGTCAGCGGCAAGACCGACCCCAAGACCAGCGTTACCGCTTCCGCGTACGGCGTGACGCACTTCCCCGCGACGTTCGTGGTCGATCGCGCGGGCGTGGTGCGGGCCGCGGGCGTGCGGGCGGACAAGGTCAAGCCGATCGTTGAAAAGCTGCTCGCCGAAGGCGCCGCCAAGGAAGCGCCCAAGCCCGCCGCCGAGTGACCGCGTTGCGACGAGATCACCAAGAGCAAAACCGCCGCGCTGCCGGCGAAGGGGGCACTGTGACAACTGTGCCGAGCGATGGGGTGAAGTTGGGGACCACGGGCAAGGGTGGCAAGGCGGCACACGCCGCGGGCGGGGCAATGACTCACGAACAAAACTGGGCACGCGGCAAGTGCCCGTTTGCGGACGCCGTGCGGGCCCACGTGGCACAAACGGTGGTGGGGCAGGAAGTGGTGGTGGAGCGCGTGCTCATCGCGCTCCTCACCGGCGGGCATTTGCTTTTGGAAGGCGTGCCCGGCATCGCCAAGACGCTGATGGTGCAGTCGGTCGCCAAGGCGATCGACCTCAAGTTCGCGCGCGTGCAGTTCACGATCGACCTGCTGCCCGCCGACATCGTGGGCGCTGAGATTCTCGAACAGCGCACCAGCGAGTTTCGCATTCACAAGGGCCCGATCTTTACCAACCTGCTGCTGGCCGACGAGATCAACCGCGCGAGCCCCAAGGTGCAGTCGGCGCTGCTGGAGGCGATGCAGGAACGCCGTGTGTCGATCGGCGACACCACGCACGACCTGCCCGCGCCGTTCCTGGTCATAGCCACCCAGAACCCCGTCGAGCAGGCCGGCACCTTTGAGTTGCCCGAAGCCCAGCTCGACCGCTTCATGCTGCGGCATCGCTTGACGTACCCGACGCCCGCCGACGAGGTGGAGGTGGTCCGCCGCAGCGTTGAGTTGAAGCTCAAACGCCAGGGCGACGGGGCGGTGCCCATGTCCGCGTTCGACGCCATCTCGGGTGGGGCCCGCCAGAGCGTGAAGGACCTCTCCAGCGCCATGGAAAAGGTTCAGGCCGTGCACGTCAGCGATGTCTTCATGCGAGACTGCGTCGAGCTTGTCGGCCTCACGCGTAAGCACGCGAGCGTCGAGCTTGGCTGCAGCCCGCGTGCGGCTCTCGCCCTCGTTCACGCCTCCCGCGCCCGCGCCTTTGTGCACGGACGCGAGTACGTCATCCCCGAAGACATCTTCGCGCTGGCCGAGGACGTCATGCTGCACCGCATGAGGTTGAGCTACGAGGCGCTGGCCGAGGGGTTGAAGGGCACCGACGTGCTGCGCGAGATTCTGGAGAGTTTGGCCTGAGTTGGCCTAGTTGGCATTGAGAACCATCGCGGCACGTGCCGCGCGGCTGGAGCTTCCGCCCATGCAGCTTGCCGACACAACCCAGCTGCGCCGCCCCGACGAACTGGCCCGGGGCGACTTCGACATGGTGGTCCGCCGCCTGGCCGATGACATCGCCTTCGGCGCGGACAATTCTCTGTTCATGGGCGGGGGCCTCGAATACGCGGCGTCCAGGCCCTACCAGCCCGGCGACTCGGTGCGCATGCTCAACTGGCGTCTGACCGCGCGCACCGGCAAGGCCTTCATCAAGCAATACGAAGCCCTCAAACGCACCAGCGTGTACATCGTCGTGGATACCTCCGCCTCGATGGCCGTGAGCTCTACGCCCCTGAGCAAGCACGACCTCGCAGTGTGGATCGCCGCGGCTGTCGGGCTCATCGCGCAGCGCCGCCTGAGCCCGGTGGCGCTGGTGGGCGCGGGGGAACGCACCACGCGGGTGGTGCCGAGCTTGGTTCGCAGCGATCTGTGGCGGGCCCTGGAACCCCTGCGGGTGGGCAACCTGGGCGAAGCGACGCTGCTGGGCCAGCGCCTGCGCACGCTGCTGGCTCGCCTCGATAAATCCAGCCTGCTGGTGGTGCTGAGCGACCTGCACGACCCGGAGGCGCTCCCGGTGCTCCGCCAGGCCGGGCACGCCCACGATTGCATGGTGGTGCACCTGACCGACCCGGCCGAAAGCGGGAAGCTGCGCGCGGGATTCTTCGTGGGGCAAGAGTCCGAGACCGGCGCCGGTTTTCTCGCCCACTCGCACTCCACCTGGGACCACGCCGACGATACGCGCCGTGACCTGATCCGCGCGGGCGTGGACTATCTTGGCCTGCGCACCGACGCACGCGTCATTCCCACCCTTCGCCAGTTCCTTCGCGCCCGGGGCGGCCTTCTGCGAGGGCGCGGATGAAGCACCCCTTCGCCAACCCCGCCTTCGGTTGGGCCGTGCCCTTCGTGCTGGTGGTCAGCGCTGGCCTCGCCTCGCCCTCGCTCGCCGACGTTACCCAGGCCACCCGGGGCCTGGCCGCTCGCGTCACCGTCACCTATCCGCAGCGGCTCCAACCCAAGGGCGACCAAACCGTGCGTTCGCTGGTGCGTGTGCGCGTGGAGCCCGGCGAGGCCCCCGGCACGCAGGTGATCGAGTTCATCGGCAACCAGGCCGGGGACTTTGACCTGCGCGACTATCTGCAACGCGAGGACGGGGGCGCCATCACCGACCTCTCCGCTCTGCCCATCCATGTGGTCTCGCGCCTGCCCGGCGGGCACGGCAGCGACCTCTTCGGCAACGACGACATGCCCAGCCTCACCGGGGGCGGCTATCAGGCCATACTCATCGCGTTGGCCGCTGCGTGGGTGCTGGTGCCGGTGGTGGTCTTCACGCGCCGGGCGCTGCGGGCCAAGCCCGCGCCGGTGGTGGTGATCGCCCCGCCCCGTCAGCCCACGCTGGCCGAGCGCATCGGGCACGCCATCGCATCTGCGAAAGGGCGGCAGATGTCCGCCGAAGAGCGTGCCGGGTTGGAGCTGATGGTGATTCGTTACCTGTGCGAGCGCACCGGGCGGGCGATGGTGCCGCAGGAAGATCACGCCCTCACGCTGGAAACGCTGCGAACCGACGCCCGCACCCGCACCGTCGTGTTGGCAGTCGAGCGCTGGCTGCACGCCGGCAGCGACCCGGCTCAGCGCGAGCGCGACGCAGCCGCGGCTTTCGACGCCATCGCCCAACTGGAGCGCCACCCGCCCGCCTCGCCGGCGCTCTCCAACAACCACGTGGAGGTGCCCGTATGACCTTTACGCACCCGTGGGTGTTGTTGTTGCTGTGCGTGCCGGTGCTGCTGCTCTGGGTGGTGCTGGGCAAGCGCGTGGGGCTGGTCATGCCCTTTGACCATCGCACGCACGCACGTCGCCGCTGGCTGGCGTCGGTGCTTGGCGCGTTTGAACTCGTCCCGCTGGGTATTCTGGCGTTGGTAATCGCCATGCTGGCCGGCCCCAAGATGATGCAGCAGCCCAAGGCCGAGCGCTCGCTCACCAACGTTCAGTTGTGCCTGGACGTTTCGGGCAGCATGAGCGGGCAGCGGTACGAGCTCGCCTCCAAGGCCATCCGCGAGTTCACCAAGGAGCGAGAGGGTGACGCCTTCGGGCTCACCTTGTTCGGCTCAGAGCAGATCCGCTGGGTGCCCCTCACCAAAGATCTCGGGGCCATCCGCAACGCCCTTCCCTTCGCCGACCCTAATAGTCAGCCGGTGCACATGGGGGGCACCGCCATTGCCGCGGCGTTGCGATTCTGCAAAGACAACATGCTCGCCGAAGCCGCCCCCGGCGACCGCCTGATCATCATGGTCTCCGACGGCGACAGCTCCGACCTCGACAACGGCGAAAGCGAAAAGGTGGCCAGCGAGCTGCGCGAGGCGGGCATCACGCTTTACCACATCCACGTGGCCGAGGGTGAGGACATCCCCAGCGAAGTGGTGGACATGGCCCGCCAGACCGGGGGCGACGCGATGGCCGCCACCGACCCGGCAAGCATCAAAGAAGTCTTCCGCCACATCGACCGCATGAAGCCCGCCACCTTCCGCCCCGTGGGGGCGCTGCCGCTGGACGCGTTCGCACCCTTCGGCATCGCGGCCCTGGCGCTGCTCGGCCTGCATGGGCTTGGACTCCTGGGATTGAGGTACACCCCGTGGTGATGTTGCAAGACATCTTCGCGCACTCCGTCACGCGCTGGGCGTTCTTTGCCGCCGTCGCGGCTCTCCTTCTCGCAGGGGCCGGAGAGTGGCTGCACGCCCGGCGCGTCGCCCGAGTGGCACGGCTCGCCTTCGGTAGTTCATCCAGGCCCGCGCTCTGGGCCCGCCTGGCCCCCGCCCTGCGCACCTTCGGCATGGGCCTTGCTACCTGGGGTTGCGTGGTGTTGCTGCTCCTAGAGCCCGCCGGTGCCGACGTGCCCCCCGCCCCCAAAGCCTCCCGGCATCTCCTGATCGCCCTGGACGTCTCCCCCAGTATGCTGCTCAAAGACGCCGGGCCCGACACCGAGAAGGTCTCGCGCAGCGCCTGGGCGGGCAAAGTGGTCCAAGGCATCCTCGACCGGCTGGACATGAAGGAAACCCGCATCACGCTGGTGGGCTTCTACACCAAGGCCATCACCGTGCTCGATGAGACCACCGACCGCAACGTCGTCAGCAACGTCTTCGACGGGCTGGAGCTCTATGTCGCGTTCGAGGGTGGTCCGACAGACCTTGCCGCCGGCGTCGACGCGGCTCTCAAAGCCTCCAAGTCCTGGGCGCGCGGCTCCACCACCCTCGTCGTCGTCAGCGATGGCGACGCCAGCACCAACATCGGTGCCATCCGCCTGCCCCCCGCCATCGCCGACACCATCGTCATCGGCGTGGGCGACCCCTACAAGCCCACCGTCATCTCCGGGCACAGTTCCAAGCAGGAAACGCTTAATCTCAAGCAACTCGCCGCCCGCCTCGGGGGCTACTACCACGAGGGCAACCGCCTGCATCTTCCCTCCAGCGTCGTCGGACGCCTGAAGATGTCCACCCCCGACGCGGGGCTGGGCATCGGCCTGCGCGAGGCGGCCTTGGTCGCCATCGGCGTCGGGGGCGGCTTCGTCGGGCTTGTGGGTCCGGGGCTCATTCTGTTTGGTCTCAAACGCGGGTTCGTCCGCGAGCGACAGAAGATTCGCACGAGTCGCAGGGCAATGCCGCCCGTGGGCCAGCGATCGATCAAAGCGCCGGCAAACGCGGCGGTGTAACGGGTAACGAACTGTTCTCGGCTTTCAGGAGTGCAACGCATGAACATGAGCAAACTGGCGTGGGCGGGTTGGTCGGTGCTGCCTGTCATCGTGCTGGCCTACCACTTTGGCCCCGGTCAGGCGGTCTACCAGCGCGGGCAAGCCGCTCAGATTCTTTCGCGGGCCGCCTCGCTCGAAGACAAGGCCCAGGCCGCCCAGAACCTTGCGCACCAGAAGCACCTTGCCTGGGTCGCCGCCCGCAAGCAGGCCGTGCAGACCAAAGCCCCTGAAGACGAACGCGCCGCCTCGCAGGCCGCGGCCGACGCCGACGCCGCGTACGTCCAGGCCAGCCAGGCCTGGCACGCCACCGCCGACTCCCTCACCAGCGCCCAGGGCATTCTCGAAACGCTCGAATCCCCAAAGGCGGGCGAAGTGCGAATCGCCAAGGACCGTGCGCTCATCCGGTCGGGCGAGATCGCCGCGGGTGTGAACGACCTCGACGGCTGGCTCGACGAACTTACCGACAAGGGCCAGGCCGAGACGCCCCTGGCCAAGCAGGCTCGCGCCGAAGTCGCCACCGGGTACTACTACGCCGCCCGCCTCATGCGCCTGGCCGGCAAGCCCACCAACGAGTGGATGGAGGCCGCTTCGTGGGCCCGCCAGAACTTCCGCTACGTGGCCGAGGAAGACGCCGCAGCCGGCGACCCGGGCGACCAGCAGAAGAACCTCGAACTGGCCCTGAACCTGGAGCAGAGCAACGGCGACGACTTGATCGCCATGCCCCTGGCCAAGAACTCCCCCTGCAAGGGCAACTGCCAGAACATCAACAAACTCGGCGAAGGCAGGAAGAAGTCCAAGAAGCCCCCGCAGGGCAAGAAGGACTCGCGCGGCGCGGGCGGCGTGGGCGACCTGCCGCCGGGCTGGTAAGTCGCTCTGGAGAACTTGGCTGACACACATCGCGGCGTTCATCCGCCGCGCGAATTAGCACACCCGTTTGACGTTTGGGAGCAACGGCTATGAATCACGGCGTATGGCGGAATCTCTCGGCAACTATCCTCGTCCTTGCGGCGGGCAGTGCGCCCGTGTTCGGGCAGGGTGTGATGATCGCGCCGGGTATGCGGATCACCATTCAATCCGGCAACACTTCCGATGTGCAGGGCGAAGCCGCGGCCCCCATGGACGAGCCGCCGCCCATGCCCGAGCCCGACGCATCCGGCGAAGCCCCGACCGACGGAGTCGCCGCCGCGGCACCCACGCCCCCGGCCAAAGTCTCCAAAGAGGAGACCGAAGCCCTGAAGTCTGAGTACGAATCCCTTCCCAAGGACGGGCAGGACGAGATGAAGGCCTACTACAAAGACCTGGGTGTCGATCTTGATCAGTTGCTGGGCCTTGCCACCGCCGCCAACGAGGCGATGATGCGCTTCCAGGAAGCGGCCAACACCATGCGCGAGCTGGATTTCACCCGCTCGCCCACCAACGTGCTGAACGCGCGGGCCAAGCTGGGGTTTGGCCAGGTGCCGCGCCCCAACGTCGCCACCGCGCGCGGGGCCGACCTCACAAAGTGGATCCATCTGCTGGTCATGGCCGGCGAGTGGCAGCAGTACGGCGCCTTCCTCAAAGAACTGCCGCCCAAGGACGCCGCCACGATGTACGCCAGCGTACTCCAGATGCTCAACCGCGGGCCGGCGGCCGGGCTCTTGCCCGAGGAAGTGCTCGCCGTGGCCGAGGCCTGTCCGGAAGATGAGCCAAAGGTGTGGGAGGTGAAAGCCTGGACCGCGATGGTGCAGGCCGCCGCTGGCAAGAACAGCCCCGGCACCATGCTGGCGAGCATCAAGCAGGGGACTCGCTTCTTCGGGGCAGATTCTCCCGAAAAAAGCCGCCGCACAGTGGAACTCTTGGCCGGCGCGGGGCTGGTGCAGGAGGCGTATGCCTACCTGCCCCCCTTGGACGAAGCTCGCACCGCCGCGGATGGTGAGCTCGTGCTGGTGCACGGCAAGTATCAGGCGGACTTGGCGACCCGCGCGGGCGAAGCCCCTGAAGCCGACGGGTACCGTGCCTCCGCGTGGCAACTCTACTGCGAAGTCACGCAGATGGACCGCGCCTCGACCGACGCTCGCAGCGAGGCGGTGCGCCTGGCCATCGGCATGATGAGCAAGATGCCCCGCTCGCAGGTGAACCCGTGGCTCCAGCAGGTCTTCGCCGACGACACGCTCGCGCCCGCCGCCTTGCAGGGCATCGCCGTGAGCGCCGCCAGCGTCAACGAGGGCCAGGGCCTCAGCGACGAAG
>JBAZUW010000066.1:4948-6187 GCA_041661205.1 Phycisphaerales bacterium | reverse complement strand
CGTCACCCTCAAGCAAGCCGTCGACATTCTGCTGGAGCAGTCGGAGATCAACCGCTCCGTGCTCCAGGTGCCCATGCGCATGCTCACCACCGCGCTCGTCTCGCAGATGGAGACCACCGTGGCCCAGAAGGGTCGCCAACGCACCGTCGCCAAAGAACTCCAGTTGCTGCTGCGGGCGATTCCCGGTGACAAGTGGATGGACGCGCTGGAGCCCAGCCTGGCGGCCCGCGCGGAGAAGGCCAGCATCCAGCTCGCGGCCTGCGCCGACGAAACCGACATGGCTCTCCAACTCGTCGACAGCGCCGTGAAGCGCACGCCCGACGAAGCCCGCGAGTTGGGCGACGCCTTCCTCACCACCTGGCAGCAGCGACTGTCGCCCGACAGCGATTTCGACCAGGACACCATGATGTACTACTGGTGGCGCGATTATGTGGCCCAGGCCCCGCTCACCCGGGGGCGTCAACGCCGCAATCTCGACCGCCTCGGCCAACTCATGGACACGCTTCGCACCAGCGGCATCGAGCCCCGCACGCTGCCCGCCATCGCCTCGGTCTTCAAGGCCTGCCACGGCGTCACCGAGGTGTACGAGCGCGAAGAGATCGAGCACGTCTTCGGGCCCATCGATCAGATTCCCGCCACCACCTGCGTCGCGCTCGCCTCCACCATGGCCGGCAGCTTGAATGGCGATTGGCGCAACCGCGCCGTGCAGGTGCAGAACGGCGTGAAACGCACCGATGCGGAGATCGCCCAGTTGGTCGACCGTGGCTACTCGCTCGCCATCGACCTGGCCCGCAGCGCCCTGGCCAGCCAGCCCGAATCCTGGCGCTGCGCCGTGCTGCAGGCGGCCCTCACCTACGACCGCCTCCAGTTCCGCAACATCCAGAAGAAGAAGGACGCCGACGCGACCAAAGACGCGGAGGTCAAGCTCGCCGCGTTCGCCGCGTTCAAGGACGCTGCGGATCGCTACGTGAAGGCCGTCACCGCCGGCAACGAGCGCGAAGATCCGACCATCTTCCTCCGCTGGTTCGGTGCCGCCATGGGCACGAGCCAGCTCAACTTCATCGCCAGCGACGAGATGCCCAGCGAGGGCTCCAAAGAGAGCGACCAGGTCGACCTCATCAAAACCGCCATCGCCGCCCTGCCCGCCGAGAGCCGCTCGCGCCACCTCGGGGAATTCGCCCGCAACATCGGTCTTGCGGTCTCCCGCTCCGACCCCGAAGTGAAGCCCAAGCTCGTGAA
>JBAZUW010000066.1:0-4938 GCA_041661205.1 Phycisphaerales bacterium | reverse complement strand
GAGCTCTACCGCGACCTCATCAAGGACGAAATCAAGCTCCGCCTCGCCGTCGACGGCGCAGACGACATCGGCGCCAACCGCCCCTTCTGCATGCTGATGTCGCTGCGCTACACCAACTCGGTCGACCGCGAGACGGGCGGCTTCTCCAAATACCTCCAGACCAACGCCTTCGTACGCGTCGGCCGCCAGTACCAGGAGATCAACTACCGCGAGAAGCTGGAGAACAACATCCGCACCTCGCTCGACAAGGGGTACACCATCGAGTCCATCGGGTTCTTTGACCCCTACATGCCCGCGCGGGGCGTGAGCGAGGCCGGCCAGGACGGCTGGCTCGAAAAGCCGCTGGCGTACATCGTGCTCACCCGCAAAGACCCCGCGACCGACCGCATCCCGCAGATCACCATGGACATGCAGTTTGAGGACAGCACCGGCCCGGTGACGCTCGTGCTCCCCTCCAACAGCCCCAGCGTCGCCGTCGGCCTCAGCACCAACCCCGTGCGCCCGTGCAAAGACCTCAAGATCACCCAGGTCGTCGACCCGCGCGACGCCCGCGACAAGCAGAAGACCAAAACCGTCACGCTCGAAGTCGTCGCACGTGGCAATGGCGCGATCCCCGATGTCAAAGACCTCCTCGTGGGTCTCGACACCGCCATCGCCGGCTACACCATCGGCGACAAAGGCATCGAGCCGCGCCCGACCACGATCGTCCAAGAGGGCAACTCCTCGCAGAGCTCTCGCTACTTCTGGGGTGGCCCGCCCAAGGCCCCCGACGGTGGCTACCCCGAGGCCGACGAGAAGGGCATCTACCGCCTCCCTGTCGAACGCAGTTGGCTCATCACCTACACGCCCACCGAAGGTTCACTCGCAAGCACCTTTACCATGCCCAAGCTCAAGGAAGGTGTGAAAGCCGAACTCGATTCCAAGTACTTCTCAGATCTGGATGTCGTGCCGGTGGTGGGGGGCGCGGTGCCGGTGGAGCGCCAGGGGTGGATGACGCCGCTGATCATCATCGGCGTCTCACTCGCGGCCGTCGCCGCCGCCCTCTTCTGGTTCCTGCGCCGCGGCAAGGGCGCGATGGTCCCGCAAGACGACCTTTCCCTGCCCCAGCGCGTGACACCCCTCAGCACCGTGATGACGCTGCGCAAAATCCAGTTCGAGCACGCCGCCAGCCTCGACGAAGCCCGGCGCGGAGCGCTGGCGCAAGACATCGCCCTCATCGAGATGAAATACTTCGGCCCACAAAACGGATCCACGCCCGCGCCCGCGGACCTCTCGGAGACACTGCGTCGCTGGGCGAAATCGGTGCGCGGCTAAGGCGGGCCAACCGACCGATGAATCTTGCCTTGGCTACGCCCTGCGCCGCCGCAGCGCCAGGCCGCACACGCCCAGCAGCGCCATCCCGCCCGGCGCCGGTGCCGCCACAGGGTTGATGATGACATCATCGAGCACCAGTTCGGTCGCCAGCCCGCTGGGGACGCCGCCGATCGACGCGACGTGCCCCCAGTTGATGAACGTGATGTCCACCGGCAGCGAGGCGTTGATGGGCGAGAACTGGAAGGTGTACACGCGCGAATGGATGGTCCCGGTGCCGCTGGGCACCGAGAGGTACTGGATCGGATCGCCCGACAGCACATTGGTCATCTGGAAGCCCATGACGCCGCGCTGCCAGCCGTTGCCCGCGACGCCAGCGTCCTCGCCCGAAACCCAGAACGAGATGCGATACGCGGCCGAGGGCGTGAGCTGCGTGTTGACCGTCTGCGTCAGCGTGCAGGGCCCGCCGAAGGCGGGGGTGAAGGTGGGGGCGCTGGCAAAGGTGACGGTGCCATCGGGGTGCTGCACCGGGGCGACGCTCACATCCGTGAACTGATTGCCGAAGTACAGGCCAGCGTTGCCGTCGGGCAGCAGGGCCGAGCCGCGCAGTCCCGTGCCGGGCGTGGGGTCGCTGCCCCAGGTGGCGTAGGTGCTGGCTTGGCCGGTGGCGGCCCAGCCGGCGGGCACGGCGTTGCCGGGGAAGCTCGGGTTGGCCCAGAAAATCGAGCTGCCCGGCGACGGAGCGCCAACTTCAAAGCTGCCATTGGTGACGAGGTTGCCGGCGTGGCTGAGCGGGCTGGCCCCGGAAAGCAGCGTGAGGCCGCCAAAGGCGTGACCGGTAAGGCCACACAGAAGCGCAGCGGATAACACTTGAATAGCACGGCTCTGCATGTCTCACTCCTCAATGCCTTTCGGCACCCTGCGAAAGTGCGACCTTCCGGGCACACACGCCGGACGCGATCGCAGACTCTCGCAGGTACAGGCTACCGGCATTCAGCGACGGCGGGGTAAGAATCTCTCGCGGCCAGCCAAAATAATCAGCCCCCGAAGGAGAGATAACCCGCGCACCTGAACCCAAGCCGCACTTTAACGCGGCAATACAGGGATTATGCCGGGAAACACTTCCCAAACCCGTCCAGCAGCTTCGCGCCCTTGGGCAACGGCCAGACACTGAGCGACCCGCTCAGCAGCAGACGCGCCAGCGAGCGCTCGCGTCCGAGGAACTTGATCCATTGCCGAGCGTCTGCCCGCACGGTCACATCCGGCGTGCCGTGCAGGCCGGGCAACACCTCGATGCGCTGATCGCGGATGACCACCGTGGCCTGAGCCTTCTCCGCGCCCCGGAACTTGAAGTGATAGGTGGCGCTCAGCCCCTTGCTGGCCCCGCGCTGAAAGAGCCACGGAAGGCCCCGCAGAAAGCTACCAATGCTGGTGGGGCGGATGGCGTTGTGCACGTAGCGAAGTGACTTGTGCGGGTAGCGCTGCTTGGCGTGCGCCTCCGCGTCGCTCCCCTTGATCACGTACAGCGGCTCGATCTTCTCTTGCAGCGGCTTCACCACCGTGCGCACGTGTTCCGGTCGCTTGTCGAGAAACGGCCCCAGCACGTCCTCACCCGCCGGGCACACCGCGATGCAGTACGCGGCTTTGTAGTTCGGCCCATACGCCAGGCTCTGCCACATGCTGAGCGTTTCCTGATCGCTTACGCGTTCGCGGTACTCGGCGGCCGTGCCCGCGTCGGTCACGTTCTCCACCCAATCAACAAACCCGCCCAGAAACTCCCGGTAGTTGTGCGTCATGCAGGCGCTCACGTCAAAGTGCCCGTCGGGCTTGAGCGCGCCCACCGGGCAGGCCGCCACGCAGAGCTTGCACTCCACGCACGGGTTGAAATCGAGCTTGGTGGAGTAGGGCGTCACCTCGCGATCGATCAGCACGCTGCCCAGCAGCACAAAGCTGCCGAACTTGGGGTGGATGACGCTGCGATGGATGCCGCGCACGCCCAGCCCGGCCGCCTCGGCGACGAGCTTTTGACTGATCAGCCAAGCCTGCTCTTCCGGGATGTTTGTGATCTCCATCGGAAAGGCCATGCTGGGGTTGCACGCCCGGACGCCCTTGTCCATCAGCGCCAGCACGATCCGGCGGCACACCTCATCCACCTCGTGCCCGGTGGTGTGAAACGCCTGATTCGCCACCGAGCGCTTCACGCTGCGCACGTTGTGCAACGGCATGCGGCACACCACCGAGATGAGCGACCTCACCCCCGGAAACGCCTCCTCGATCCCCGCCCGCTCCGGGGCCATCAGCGGCTCGCTGATGGGGATAAACCCCACGTCCTCGGCCCCGGCTTCCAGGCAAATGCGGCGCAGCTCGGCCGCGTCGAGTGCCCCGGCGGAGACCGTCAGCGCTGTCGGCTTGCTATTGCGAAGTGCCTTTGCCGTCGGATGTTCCTCGATGCTCACACACACCATCCTTTCAAGGTCGTTCAACCTTCCGCACGGACGGGGTCGTCCCCGTATGTGGTTGTAGATACAACAATAAGTCTCCGCCGCGGCCTCTCGTGTCCGATCGTGCCTGCCGTCAAGCTGTCTTCGTTTCGTGCAGAACCTTGTTGCCCAGACGCACCATCGCCCCCGTACCGCTCTCACCCAGCAGCTGCTTGGCCAGTTCCTGAGCTTCGCGCCAGTCGGGCAGCACCGCTTCCACCCGCCGCCGCCCCTTGGGCGTGAGGGTCACGCTGCGGATCCGCTCGTTCTCGGTGGTCTCGGCGCTCAGCAGCCCCTCGGCAATCAGCCCCTTGAGGTTGCGGCTCACCGTCGACTTCTCCATCGCCATCTTCTCGCCGATCAAGGCAGGCGTGACTTCGCCAAGCTTCCCCACAAACACCATGATGTTCACCTGCGAGATCGTCATCCCCGCGTGGGCCATCGTCTGGTCATAGATCGCGCTCACCGCCCGCCCCAAAATCCGCACGCGAAATGCGATGCATCCGTCGGCGATCTCGTCGATCGGGCTTGGGAGTTTGAGGGCGGTTGTCATACGCCATTGTTGTAGGTACAACTGTTGGAGTCAAGCCAACGAACCCCACGCGCAAGCGTGGGGCCGCACTGGCACCCAGGCACCTTCACCATGCCATCTTGGGATTCGCTGCGCTCATCCCGGGCGTGCAGGCTGCTGAGCGCGTGCCGGGCCTGCTCGCCTAGGGCTGCACCCGCACCAGCCGCGCGTACTCCAGAACCATCGTCTTGCTCCCCGCGTCCTTGAAGTTGATCCTGGCCCGTGGGCTCGCGCCGCCGCTGATCGACTCGACGATTCCCAGCCCAAACTGCGGGTGGCGCACCTTCGAGCCTACCGGGAACTCCGCCATCGCCCCGCGGGGCGGCCCCGCATTCGGGCTCGCCATCGACGCCTCGCCGGGGTACGACGGCGCCCGCCCGCCGCCATACTTCCCCGTGTCCACGCCCCATCCCCCCGCCGGCGCGTCGTAGTCCTCCGCGAACGTCTCCGACTGGTCGCTGACGATCATCGCGCCCTCGGGGATCTCCCCGAGGAAGCGACTCGGAATGGTGCGTTCCGGAATGCCGCGAATCGTCCGGTACTTGGCGCTGGTCATCAGCAGGCGCCGCATCGCCC
>JBAZUW010000065.1:13049-16210 GCA_041661205.1 Phycisphaerales bacterium | reverse complement strand
AAGATGCCGTACCAGCCGCTGAACGGCGAATCGCGCAGGGCTTCCTGTACGGCGACTTCCAGTTCGACATCGATCCCGCTTCGCCTGATTTTCTCACCAAAGGCGTCTTCAGCGGCTATGGCCCGGTGGATGGTCACCTGGTTCCCCCGGCCACCAACGCGGCTCTCTCGCGAGACAACTGGATGGATCTGCTCACTTTGGCCCACACCGACAAGCCGCGTGCGTTCACCACCTACGCCCAGCACTACCTCGCGACGGATGGTCAGCTGTACTACACCGACACGCATCAGCTTAGCGAATACCTCGACGATTACCACGCTGAAATCGATCGCCGCACGGCAGCACCATGCAAAGGCTCGGAGATTATCACCGAGCTGTACGTGCCGCCGGAGTGTCTTGTGGAGTTTCTGCACGCCGCCGCCCGCATGCTCGCGGCGAGAAACGCCCAAGTCATCTACGGCACCATCCGGCTCATTCAACCCGACACAACCACTGTGATGGCCTGGGCGAAGCGGCGCTACGCCTGCGTCATTTTCAACCTCCATGTGGATCACACGCCCGAGGCGCTCGCCCGAGCGGCCGACACTTTTCGGTCGCTCATTGATCTCGCTGCCGAGCGTGAAGGCAGCTACTACCTCACGTACCACCGCTTCGCGACGCCAGCCCAGCTTGAACGCTGCTACCCGCGCGTGAGCGAGTTCTTCGGCGCGAAAGCCCGTTTCGACCCCGAGGGAATCTTCCGAAGCGACTGGTTCAAGCACTATGCTCCGCATTTTCAGAGGGGCATCGTGTGAAGGCCAACAAGGCCAGCACGACCGCGCGGCTCATCGCCGCCGCCACGATCATGCGCGAGCGGGAAGGCGACGCGGGTGCCGCCGCGCCACAAGGTGCGGCCGCCTGGTGCCAGCGGCTGCTATCACAGACACACGTCGATCGTCTGCTACAGCGCAGCGTGGAGGCAGCGATCGGCCGCGGCGGTTGGCGCCTCGTCGAGCGACTCGTACTTCCCGGAATCATCTCACACTGGATGCGGCGGAAGCAGGAGATCGACCGAATCGCTCACGAGGCGATCGCCGAGCAGTTCGAGCAGTTGGTCGTGCTCGGTGCGGGGTTTGACACGCTGGCCCTTCGCCACGCCGAAATGCGATCCTTCAAGAGCATCATCGCGGCCGACCATCCTGCGACGCTGGCGAGTGTGCGTGGCGCTCTGGGCGTAGTGCCGGTTGGGCTCGCTACCCGCCCGATTGATCTGATGAAGGACGACGTAGCCGCCTCCCTCGCGGCCTGCCCTGCATTCAACTCGGCGCTCCCGACCGTCATCGTCATCGAAGGTGTTCTGATGTATCTCTCCGAAGACAAGGTGGCACGCGTGTTTCGCGCGCTCGCGTCTCTCCCGCGAGTCCGCCTTGTTGCTTCATGGATGGTGGCCGTTCCTGGCCAGCCCATCGGCTTTCGCCGCCAGTCGGGTTTGATCCCTGGCTGGCTGAAGCGCGAAGGCGAGCCGATGCTGTGGGCGAGCACGTGCCCCGCCATGTCGCAACTGCTGGCCAGCACCGGCTGGGCTCACGAGCGTTTCCTCGATCTCAGCGAGCCGAGTTCCTCAAACCCAACAGCTGCCCGCGGTTTGCCCGACGAGCAGCTCGTGATCGCCGATCGAGTGTGAGACGCAAAATCGAGTGGTCAGCATGCCGAGTGCCGCCAATCCGCCGCGGCTCGGAGCGGCTGGGTGGTGTGAGCGAGTGTGGACTCACATTCCTTGGGACGGATGCCGCGCGAGCCACGCCGCGGCGAGAGCACGAGCCCTTGCGTCAACTGCTAGACGTCTTGCGGCCAAGTCCATTTTGCTCGATTCGTTCTGCTCCTCCGCGTCCCAATCGAGCTCCTCATAAGAGCGACACACATCGAAGAACTCGCGTACATCCAGCCCCGCACCATGATCGCCCTCGATCGCAGCGACATCGCGGTTCTGTCCGACAGTCTTCCATAACTCATACACGGCCACTTCGGGTGAGTGTTCTCCGTCCTTGCACATCTGCTCTATGTTCATTCGCGCCATCGCCCACGCTGCCTCATCGCGCGACGGCACCGAGACGCCCAACTCGCCCAACGCCTTGATGAGCAGCGGGCCGGCATCTGACATGATCGCGTGCTTTGCCATCGCCAACTCGTGCAGTGAAGGCGAATACAGCCCGCGATCGAGCAGTTCGTCCGCCAGCGGGGGGAGATCCCAGCTTTGGTAGATACCAAGCACGAACTTGGCCGCGAAACAGCGAAGGTCTCGTTCCACTTTGGACCGGTCCGGAATCATCATGAAGCAAAAATAAGCAAATCACGGCAACTAGGCTGCCCAAAAACAAACGCCCCTGCGTCTCCGCAGGGGCGATGAGTGTCAAAGTTTGATTTGGTTGACGAGTGACTTGGGCTCAGCGCCCGAGTGGATTACCAGCCGCCGCGGCCACCGCCGCCGCCGCCGCCACCACCGCCGCCACCGAAGCCACCGCGGCCACGGCCGCCGCCACCACCACCGCCGCCACCGAAGCCGCCACGGCCACCGCCGCCGCCTTCGGTCTTCGGGCGAGCCTCGTTGACCACGAGGGCGCGGCCACCGAAGGACTGCCCGTTGAGGGCGGTCACAGCGGCATCAGCCTCGCCATCGTTGCTCATCTCGACGAAACCAAAGCCGCGGCTGCGGCCGGTCTCGCGATCCATCACCACGGAAGCCGAGGAAACGGCGCCCTTGGTCGAGAAAAGCTCGCGCAACTGAGTGTCATCCGTAGTAAAAGGCAGATTTCCGACGTAAAGCTTCTTCATCGCTCACGAACCTTTGCCCGAGAACCACTGAAACCGGAAACGCTAGCTAAGACTCGGGCAAGAGCTCACGCCGGCCGCGAATGAGTGACTCGGCCAACCCGGTTCACTCCTCACAAAACAAAACCTGTCAACTGGAGTATAGCCCAGCGCACGCCGGATCCACAAGCTTTTTTCCGGTTCCTGTCCGGGGTGTGGATAACCCTCGGTTTTGACAGCTTTACCACCGTGCATCCACCGGCACTTCGCCGGACATTGCCCGAACAATACTGCGGATTCCGCCCCGACCGCGCCAGTCGCTGCGCACAATCAGCCACACCGGTCCCATAAGTGCGGCCAGGTCGTCTCGGATG
>JBAZUW010000065.1:0-13039 GCA_041661205.1 Phycisphaerales bacterium | reverse complement strand
TGGTCACCGCCTCGTAGTAGATTCCCTCGTTGCGGAAGCTCTGGAGGTAGAGCTTCAGGCTTTTGAGCTCGACGCAGGTGCCGCCGTCGTGTTTGGCGCGGGGGACGAATCGCACGGTGACGGTGCCGAAGTCGGGGTGACCGGTCTCCGGGCACACGCTGGTGAACTCTTCGGCAATGTGCTCGATGATGAACGGCGTGTCGGAGGGCGTCACGAACGCAACGAGTAGATTTGCTTGAGGCATGGCGAAGCGTATTGCCGCGGGGCAGGGTTATCCTCCGGGTATGACCCGACTCGCCCCCATTATCGTCGCTTTGGTCGTGGCCGCGATTCTGTCCACCTTGCCCGGGTGCGTGGTGTGGGACATCCGCGACGACCTGCGAAAGAGCAACGAGCAACTTACTGATGTGAAGCAAGCCCTGGACAAAGCCAACAGCGCGCTCGACAGAGCCAACGCCGACCTCGACACCGCCAACGAGCGGCTCGACAAGGTCGAAGCCGGGCTCACGCGGCTGGACAAGACCAACGCTGCCATCGACACCACCAACCAGTCGCTCGAGTCACTGGATAAGCAGCTCGCCCTGCTCGGCTCCATCAACACCTCGCTGGGGCACCTCGACCAGCACCTGGCGGCCGTCCGCAAGACCATCGGCTCCATCGACTCCATGATCCCCTTCATGGACCTGGGTGGGGGGCCGGATGAGACGGGCGTGGCGGCGGCCGCACCGGCACCTGCGCCTCCGGGTGAGGGAGGGCCCGCCGCGGACAGGCCTTCTGGCGAGCAGGTGGCCATTGAGGCCGCGACCCAAGGGCGGCGGCGGGATGCGATTGAGGGGGTGTGGGTGCAGCGCGCGCCACCGGATCCAAACTCGGCGGCGCGCCTCATTGTGTTCTTGCCAGACGGACGGTACTGGACGTGGCCGGGTTCGATTTCATCGGCGGTGACGGAGCAGGGAACTTGGTCGCGCGAGGGTGAAACGATTCGCCTCATGCCCCAGCAGCCGATCGAGAAGAGCACGACTACGAATCGGGACGGAACGAAGTCCGAGCATGAGGGGCCGCCGCCCGCGTATGACTACAAGGTGGTGTATGCGTCAGGGCGCGCGCTCGCCCTTGAGTCCAAGGGGTTTGTGGTGGTATTCGGGCGCCCGTGACGTAACGAACCCCACGCGGGGGCGTGAGGTCGCTGTGATGCCCGAGCCCGTGCGGCCCCACGCTTGCGCGTGGGGTTCGTTCTTACTCCAGCCAGTCTCTCGCCTTGAGCCGCGCCGGCACGTATTCCTCGGTGACGTAGGAGATGGCCTTGTTCATCATTGATTCGACTTCCATTTTGAAGCCGTTGTCGAGCATGCGCTGAATCTCGCGCTGCCAGCCCTTGTGGCTCGCGAACCACGGGTAGGCCATGATCTCTTTGGCGCGCTTGATGTCGCTGTCTTCCAGGTCAATCTTGACATCGTCGGAGAGTTCGCACTCGGTGAGGTCTTTGGCGCGGATGCCGAGGAATTTCGCGTCGGGGATTGCCAGTCGTGTGCTTTCGAAGGCGAGTGAGATTGAGCCCTGCTTGATCACGCTGTAGATGTAGTGCCCCCAGGGGTCGCAGTCGAGCACGCAGATGATGGGGAGCTTGAGCTCGCCGTTGAGTCGCTGCAGCAACCGGCGTACCCCTCGCGGGGGCTGCCCGCCGCCGTGCGTCAGAATGCAGTTGTTCTCCTCCCAGAAGCGGTCTTCGTTGAAGCGGTTCCACACCGTGCCCTTTTCGACGTGCAGCACAAACTTTGCTTCGCACTTCTTGAACTGGATCACATCGGGCTCGACGATGCTGGGAATCGCGTAGCCCCCCGAGCCCATGCGGCGGCAATCGATTTCGTCTCCCTTGTCGACCACGGTGATGTTCCCCACCATCGCCCCGCGATTTTCCGCGAAGATGTGCAGTTCCTCGCGCAGTGAGTTCAGCGACACCTCCAGGTCTTCCAGAATCGGGTCGCTCTCGTCCTGCTTGTCGAAGGTGTTCTCTTTCGTTCCCGCCACGGTGTGCTTGGCGATGTAAAAGACACCACGCAGGCTGCTGGTCTTCCCCTCTCCGATGAGCTTCTTGATCGTGCTCGCGTGCAGCATGGTCTGCATGAACTGCTTGGCCTGGTTGAGGTTGAAGAGCTCGCGATCTGACGCGGCGTCGCCCATCTGCAGGATGCGCTTCTTGGCTTCCCAGATGGTGTTGGACTTGGTGCGCAGCGGGATTTCGAGCTTGGGCTCTTTGCCGCTGAGGGTTTTCTTGGTCACGTCGTCGGCGAGGCCGACGAGCTTTTTGAGGGTCTTCTCGTCGCGCTCCTTGCTGAGGGTGGAGCCGCGGGCTGCGGAAGCGGGCTTGTTGGTGGTCTTTTTGGCCATGATTTGCTCGTGTAACTTTGAGTTGGAATCTACTCTTTGGAGGGCTTGGATCGCCTTGCGTCTCGACCCAACGTTTTGATGTCGGTCTCGGAATACCTCGCACCCGGCTTGCGGGTGCCCTTGCCCGAGCCCTTCACGGCGCCGAGGTCGAAGAAATCGGTCACGGGCCAGCCGAGCAGGATGAATGCGGCCGCGTTGATGTGATTCGGGGCGTGAACCAGGAAACTCAACAGAAGGCGCTTCAACTCCTTGTCCGTCAGTGGCTCGTGATTTTCAATCGCATTACCTAGATCATAAAGATCGCCGCTCCAGTCCACGAGGTGAAACCCCAACTCCTGGGCCGCATCTTTTCCGAGGGAACGCGAAAAGACTTTCACTACTCTGTCGCGAAACGACGCTACTCGAGCCTTCCAGTATTCTTCGGAACTTTGGTTTTTCCGGGGGACAAGCGCGAGGCCCTTTCGAACGGGAGCGGCGGTCGCTTTTCGGCTTCGTTTGGTTGTCTTCTTGGCCATCGGACTTCCAGTCTCGAACTTTCGCGCCATTGCAATTCGCCAATCTTCACCAGCTCGTGGCACAGGCGTCCCGCCTGTGTCTACTCGTGCTCCAGTTGTCCTTCACCGTCCGATTCAAAAGCGAGTGTCCAGAGTGACTCCGAGCATTGGTAGGTCACAGGCCGGAGGCCTGTGCTACGAGATGGTGTAGGTCGGAGTAGCGGTTCCGACATCAGAAGAGCCTCGGTCCGTCCTCAACCTTTTCGAGTTTTCCGTTCACCAGTCGCATCCGCAGCTTGGGCCCCGGCGGCTTTTCAGCCGGCGGCTTCTGAGTCGGCTTGGTTTCGGGCGCCTTGGGTGCGGGCTTGCCGGGCTTGGCTGGTTTTGCCTCAGCGGCGCGCTTCGACGCCTTCGGTGCCTCGCCCTTCTTTGTCAGCCTTGACACCGGCTTGGTGTCGATCAGCTCGGGCTGGTCGTCGTCCCGCAACGAGGCGACCTTGAGGGCGGCGGCTTCGGCCTTGGACTGGGCGAAGGGGTCCGATTGAGCCCCACGCGCAAGCGAGGGGGTTGTGCCGGCACGCGGGCCCGACCCCCCGGCTTGCGCCGGGGGCTCTGATGGAGACTCCACGATGATCACGCCATCCTGATCCGCCGGGTCTTCGTCCTTGAGTGCCTTGCCGTCCTCATCAAGCTGCAAATCCGCGATGGCGGTGCGCCGCCGGGCCTGGGCCTGCAGCGCTTCGTAAATCTTCTTCGCGTCGGTGCCGTTGATCGCCTCGAGCGCCTGCGCGATCTCCCCGATGTAGCGCTCGAAGACGTCGCGTCGTTCCGCCTCGCGGCGCATCTTCATCCGTTTGCGCAGATACGTCCCGAGCTTGCGCCCGCACTCCATCAGGGCGAGTTTCATTTCCTTGCGGATTTCGTCGTAGTCCGCGATCGCCTCTTTGCTCTCGCTGGTAAACGGCACCCACACGCTGGCCATGTGGATCATGATCACCAGTGGGCCCACCGGCAGGCTTCCCCGCGGCTGCTGCAGGTTGTAGTTTTTCCAGCTCGTCTCCGTCACCGCCTTGAAGCTCGAACAGGCGCTCTGCTGGAAGAGCAGCGGCACGCGATTCGCGAACCGGATCACCCGCGCCGAGTCTTCGCTCGCGAGGTCGCCACCAAAGGCGAGGGCGGCTTCGATCTGAAACGGCCGCCCGCGATAGATGGCCGCCTCGCGCGACGACGCGGCGTAAAACTCGGCCCGCACGCCCTTCAACATGCCCGCGAGCAACTGGCGCACGCCGATGGGTGCCAGGCAATCCGTCGGGGGTGGGGCCAGCTTGGCTTCCTGAAACTCCTTGAAGAGCTTCTCGACCTTTTCCGGCTCGATGTCCCCGGCCTTTGCCCGGCTGCTGACGCCGATCTTTTCGCAGAAGCCGCTCGCGGTTGACGCGCTCACGCGGCAGAACTTCTCCTGCAGGAACGCGTACAGCGTGCCGCCCTTCACCTCAAGCTCGTAGTCCTTGAGCATCTGCAAGAGAATGCCCAGCTCGATTCCCTTGGGGTGGGGCTGGATTTCCTTGGTTTCCGGGGGCAGCTCGTCCACCGCGCGCGGGAAGAGAATCACCCCGTCCTGCTCGGTCGTCACCGTCGGCCCCGCCGGCGCGGGCTGGGTCAGGCTTGCGTCGGCCAGGGCCCTGGGGTCGGGGGCGGTCTCGTCGTCGGAATCGCCGCGAGGCCCTCCCTTACGGTCGGGCTGCTGACCGGCGCCGCCCTTGCCGGCCTTGAGCAACGGCACGTCCTCTTCCTCGGCCGCACTCTCGCGAGTGGGGGGGACGAACGTGATCTTGGCGTGCGGGTTGGCGATGGCGGTGAGATCGAGGAACTCGTCAACGCTGCCGCGGCCTTTCTGGTACCGCCCTTCCAGCTCGATCGAGACGCTGGTGCCGGTGGGGTAATCGCGTGTGGCGAGGTACGTCTCCGCCCGCGTGCCCTTGCTGAGTTCCTTGAGGCGCTGGGGCGGAAAGTCTTCCGTCTCGTCATCAACCGTCACCTCGGCGCGGTTGGTCTTGGTGTTCATCGCCAGCTCGATGTGGTGGGCCGGCTGGTTCGCCTTGGGCTTGGTGTGAATCACCATCGGCTTGCCGGTGGTGATGAGCCCGTACATGCCCGCGGCTGAAATACCAATCCCCTGCTGGCCCCGGCTCATCTTGAGCCGGTGAAACTTTGAGCCGTACAGCAGCCTCCCGAAGATGTTTTCGACCTGCTTGCGCACAATGCCCGGGCCATTGTCGCACACGGTGATGCGATAGCGGCTCTGCTTGAGCGTCGAGGGGCGCTCCGGCTGCAAATCTTCGATTACCACGGTGATGTCGGGCAGAATGCCGCCCTCTTCGCAGGCGTCCAGCGAGTTGTCCACGGCTTCCTTCACCGTGGTCAGCAGGGCCTTGCGCGGGTTGTCAAACCCCAGCAGGTGGCGGTTTTTCGCGAAAAACTCGGAGACGGAGATATCCCGCTGCTTGGTCGCCATCATCTCGGCGGTCACGCGGGGGGCGTCGGTTTTCTTGCTCATCGTGGTCTTTGTTGGCGCGTCCGGGGCCAGTGTCGACATTGTTTCGCCCTCCTTGGCGAAGTTAATCCGCAGGAATCGCGAGCCGCGGCAGGGCCAAGAATAGCCACGCAGGGGCGCAATCCGCCTTGGTTTTTCCGGCGACTGGTGGGACAGGCGTTCGGCGTGTCGCGGAATTCACAGCGTTTTCAGGCATGGAGTCCGGCTTTTCGGGGCCCGGACAGGCGGGACGCCTGTCCTACCGGCAGCCAAATGCCAGCATCCGCAGCCTCCTCGGGCCTTGCATTGGTCGCCCCGGCGCTCCACAATGTGGCGTGCCCGAAGAACCGCCGATCGAGCTGGTCACCCAGCATGTTCCGCGTCGCCCCCGCCTTTCTGGCGAGGTCATGCTGCGAACCGACGCCGATGCCACCATCGATGCGCTGCTGGCGGATGTGTACATCCACGCCACTAACTGCGTGCGGGCGTTTGGCGATTTTCAGTTGGCCGCCAGCCCCTCGCCGGCTCTCGAGCCCGTGCTGATGCGGCTGATGTACGACCCGCCCTATCGCGAGTTTCCCTGGACGCGCACCCGCCTGTGGATCACCGACGAAGAGGCCTACCAGCCAGACACGCCGCACGCTCCCGAAGGCCCGCGCTGGCGGGCGTTGAGTGACGTGATGGTCGCGGCCTCCGGAATCCCAACCGAGCAAACCCACCCGATTCCGTGGTCGGAAAACGCGGCCGCCGAATACAGCGCCACTCTGCGCGAAACTCTCGGCTGGCGCCCCCCGGGCCAAGATCGGCTCGACTTTGTACTGCTCAGCCTGGACCCCTCCGGGACGCTTGGGCCCGTGGGGCGTCCGGCGGACGACGACCATTTGCTCGCGCTGACAGACTCGCCTACACCAAGCCTCGCCATGGGGCGGCGACTCATCAACTCGAGCCGTTTCGTCGCGGTATTCGGTACCGGGGCCGATCGCCTTCCTGGCGTGCTCGCGCAAGAAGACGCCACGCTGCGCCCCACCCGCCCGGGCAACGAAATCTTCGTGCCGGCCCCGGCCGCGGGAGAGATCCGCTGGTATCTGGACCACGCGGCGTGTCCGGCGAAGGCGTGAGGAGAGAGACGAAGTTCCGAAGAGACGAAGAGACGAAGTTCAGGAGGGGTGCCAGCGCCCGTACTGTGTGGTTCGCGAACTTGGTCTCTACGGAACTTCGTTTCTCCGGAATTTCGTCTCTCCGTCTCTTCCGCCCCCATGCCCACTCTCACCATCGAACCCAACGACCGCGTCACGTACAAGGTTCGCTACCAAGACGAGCACCTGATGGTGATCGGTAAGCCTGCGGGTGTGGTCACCGCGCCGGGTTTGGGCCATGAGAAGGACTCGCTGCTGAATGGGCTTTTCGCCCACATCGGCCCGGCGTTGCAGAACCTTGGCAAGCAGCGCGACTTCGGCCTGCTGCACCGGCTCGACAAGGACACCAGCGGCCTGGTCATCGTCGCCACTACCACCCGCGTCTATGACGCGCTGCGGGCCTCCTTTGAAACCCGCGCGATCGAGAAGTACTACTGGGCCGTGACCAAGAGCGCCCCGAAGACGCCGAAGGGCCTGATTCGCCGCCCGATTCTGGAGTACGAAGGCAAAGTGCCCGGTGACACGCGTCAGAAGAAACTGGCCAAGGTCGGGTCATCCGGCAAGCCCGCACTCACTGCGTACCGGGTGCTCGCGTCCACCCACAACGGGGCGCTGCTGGAGTGCCGCGCCGTGACGGGGCGGCTGCATCAGATCCGCGTGCACCTGGATTCCATTGGCTGCGCGATTTTGGGCGACACGTTTTACGCGCCGGTTTCGGTGCGAACCGCCGCCACGCGCTTGGCTCTGCACGCCCATCGCATCGCCTTTGACCATCCGATCACGGGCGAACGCGTCGACGTGCGCACCCCCTGGCCGTCGGACCTTCGGGGCGTGCTCAAGCGGTTGGGTATCGCCCGGCCCGACCTCCCGCCATCAAAACCCAAGCACACCGACGAGCCCGCGGACGATGCCATCGGCGATGAGCAACCCCCGATCGGTGAGTGACCAGTGGCACCGCTCGTCATGTCTTGGGTGGCCCGGCGGTCCCCGCCGGTCTTCCGCTTCGACTCCCTGTTCGGTCAGTCCCATCACCAACAACCCTTGTCCCGCAAACGCCGCGGCTTTCGCTCGAAGCCTTTCGCCCGCTCCCGGGTTCAGCTTTTCAACTGTCTCAGCCAGAGCGGCGCCATTCACACCCTCGCGCAGGCGCAGCCCGGTCATGATCCGCTCCACCAGCGCTCGCCGGGCGTCGGGCATCTCGATGTCCATCACGGGCGCAAAGCCCGCGTCGCTCTGTTCCAAGTAGTCATCCAGCCGCGGCACGTTCTTCCATCTCGCCCCTCCCACATGCCCGGACGCGGCCGGGCCAGCCGCCAGCCATTGCTCCTGGCGCCAATACCCAAGGTTGTGCGCGCACTCGGCACCGGGCCGGGCAAAGTTGCTCACCTCGTAGCGGTCCAGCCCCGCGGCTCGCAGCGTGGCCAGCGTGGCCTCGAACATGTCGGCCTCGATGTCCTCGTCGGCCTTGGGGAACTCGCCTCGCGCGAGCCGAGCGGTCATGGCGGTGCCGGGTTCAAAGGTGAGGGCGTACGCCGATATGTGCTCGGTGCCCAGCGCCAGGGCCGTCGCCAGGTCAGTCTGCCACTCGTCCAGCGTCTGGCCGGGAATCGCGAAGATCAGGTCGACGCTCTGCCGCCCAATGCCCGCGGCCCGGGCCATCTCCACCGCCCGCGAAACATTCGCCGGGTCGTGCCAGCGTTCCAGCGTTTTTAGGTGTGCCGGGTTGAACGACTGTGCACCGACGCTCACCCGGTTCACCCCGCCCGCGGCAAACACATCCATCAACTGCGGCGTCACCGTCTCCGGGTTGCATTCCACCGTGAACTCGCCCATCCCGGCGCGGATCGGCCCGAGGTCGAACCGCTCCGCTAAGGTCGCTAGTAGCGCTCGCCACAGGTGGGGGGCCAGCAGGCTCGGCGTGCCCCCACCGACAAAGATGCTCTTGAGCGGCCCCGCCAGCGGGGCCTGGGCGGCCAGTTCATCCGTCAGCCGTTTGACGAACGCCGGCTGGCGGTCGCGGGTGTCCACCAGGCTGTAAAAATCGCAGTAGTGGCACTTGTGGAAGCAGAAGGGCACGTGGATGTACAGCCGCTCCACGGGCGGCGGGGGCTCTGGCAAGCGTCCCAGCACCTCACGGGCGCTGGGACGGGTCGGGCCGGTCTGCACCGGCAGCGAGATTGGGTTCTTTTCTGTCACGTCGAGCCCAGCATATCCCGCACCCGGGACCCTCCCGGCCGCGTATTTTGTGCTAGACTATTGCTGGTGAAGGAGTTGCCACGATGGGGCTTGGGTTAGCCCATTCTGGGGTCAGCCCGCACACGTCTACGGGAGCGCGCATGAACGCCACATTGGTGCTGGTTACGTCGGATGGCAAGCAGGCCGAGATCCCTGTGAAGAAACCGGTGATGGTGGTGGGCCGCCAAACCGACTGCCAGATCCGCATCCCCAGCTCCGACGTTTCTCGCCATCACTGCGAGATCTCGCAGAGCAGCGGGCGGCTGAACATCCGCGACCTTGGCTCCAGCAACGGCACGTTTGTGAACAAGCGTCGCGTGCAGCAGTCTGAGCTGGCCGCGGGTGACCTCATCGCGATTGCCGACATGGTGCTGGTGGTCAAGATCGACGGGCGGCCGGAAGCGATCGACTCCGACGACGTCCTCGACGACGGCCAGGTGCTGCCCGTCAAGGCATCTTCCAAGCCCTCGACCCCCGAAGAGCGCACCCGCACCAGCAGCACGCCCGCGAAGAAGAAGGGCCTTTTGGACGACAACGACGGCAGCAGCGTGGGAGACTTCGACTTCCTCGACGAAGACGAAGACATCAAGAAGCAGCCCAAGCTCTGAGTTGGATGTGATTCAAAAAGTTCGGAACGCGGCCCCGGCTCACGCGGCCTTGGAGTTGTCCTTGGGCGTTTCCTTGCTGCCCACGGCGATCGATGGGACACGGATGTTCGTGCCGCACGACTTGCAGCGCACCGTCTTGCCGCGGCAGGCGGTTGGCACGGCCAACACCTTGCGGCAGGTGAGCTTGGGACACATGATTCGGACGGTCACTTCTGCCATCGGCGTGGTCGCTCCCCGCTGATTCTCGGCCGGTATTGGGACCAGCCCGCCGGGTAATATCGTCCCCTTGGCCCTTCAACTGTTGTGAACCTGCCCGGTGTCGCCCCACCTACGCTCTGCCTTGGCCCGGACCCCGGTGCCTGTGAATCCGCTTCCTGACTCGACTCGCACCGCTTTTCACGGACTATCGCGCCAATGCCACACGCTCCCACGCAGACTTTTTCGGACCCGGTGTCGTGCTCTGTGGTGGTGGGGTTGCAGTGGGGGGATGAAGGCAAGGGCAAGCTGGTGGATCTGCTGGCGGCGGACCATCACGCTGTGGTCCGGTATAACGGTGGGGCCAACGCCGGCCACTCGGTGGTGGTGGCGGGCACGCGCTACTCCCTGCACCTGATTCCCTCGGGCATCCTGTACCCCGGCAAAGCCGCGGTGATCGGCAATGGCGTGGTCGTCGACCCTTGGAAGCTGGCGGAAGAGCTGGACGGGCTGGCCCAGCGCGGCGTGGATACTTCGGGGTTGATGATTTCCAGCCGTGCTCATGCGGTGCTGCAGTACCACAAGCTTGAGGATGGTCTTCGCGAAGACCTCCTGAAGCGGGTGGGGGCGGAGCGGGCACCATCTGGGCCGGACCAGGCGCAGGGGGCGGTGCCGGTGTCGGAGATCGGCACCACGCGGCGGGGCATCGGCCCTGCGTACGCCGACAAGGTTCAGCGGGCGTGCGCCGTGCGTATGGTCGACCTCTCCCGCCCTGCACAACTGAAAGAGAAACTCGCGCTGGCGCTGGCTCTGAAGGACCCGATGCTGCGGGTGCTGGCCCCCAACGAGCCCGCGCTCGACCTAAGCAAGCTGCTCGATCAGGCCCTGGCCATCGGCCAGCGGCTCAGCCCCATGGTCCGCGACACCACCCAGGTGCTCCACACCATGCTGCGCGATGGCAAGCGGATTCTCTTTGAAGGGGCCAACGGCTCGCTGCTGGATGTTGATCACGGCACCTACCCGTACGTGACGGGTTCAACCTGCATCGCCTCGGGGGTCGGCCCCGGCACCGGCGTGCCCGCCACCCGCTTGGGGCGTGTGCTGGGCGTGATGAAGGCCTACTCCACCCGCGTGGGCTCCGGGCCCATGCCCACTGAGCTCAAGAACGAAGTCGGCGACAAGATCCGCGTGAAGGGTCGCGAGTTTGGCACGACGACCGGACGCCCGCGCCGCGTCGGCTGGCTCGACCTGGTGGCGGTCCGATACTCCGCGATGATCAACGGGGCGACGGGCATGGCCCTCACCATGCTGGATGTGCTGGCGGGGATGGACGAGCTGATGGTCTGCTCGGCGTACAAGATCAATGGCCAGATGGTTCGAGATTTCCCGCCCGATGCGTTTGACTTGGCCCAGGCCGAACCGGTGTATACATCTGTGCCGGGTTTTTCCCAAGAATTGGGCGACTGCCGCTCGCGGCGCGAACTTCCCGCCGGGGCGCAGCGGTACGTGGAGATGATCGAGCGTGAGGTGGGTGTGCCGGTCGACGTCGTGAGCGTGGGGCCCGGGCGGGAGCAGACGATTCTGTCGTAGAGTTGGGCCGAGCCTTCTCCCGATTGGCTTCGAGAGGGAAACTTGTGAGCGCAGAGCCGGCAACCACCCTGGTGAAGACCGAAGTCCTGAACGGACGTTCGGCCGCCGGTGCGCTGGCCGCGGCCCGGATGCGGGCCCGCAACCCCGAGGCCGAACCCGATAAGTACATGCCGGATGTCAGCCCCGAGCGAATCCCGCGGCACATCGCGATCATCATGGACGGCAACGGGCGCTGGGCCACCAGCCGCGGGATGCCCCGACACATGGGCCACGTCCACGGCGCCACCCGAGTCCGTGATGTCGTGGAGCACGCCGCCCGGCTGGGCGTCGAGGTCGTCACCCTGTACTCGTTTTCGCTGGAAAACTGGCGTCGCCCGGCGGAGGAAGTCGAAGCCCTCATGCACCTGTGCCTGCTGTACCTGGACAGCGAGGAGCCGGAGCTCATCCGTCGCGGCATTCGGTTTCGGGTGATCGGCCGGCGCGACGGGCTGCCGCCAGAGGTGGTGGCGGGGATCGACCGGGTGGAGCAGAGTACGGCCGCGGGTACGCGGGGCACGCTGTGCGTGGCGATCAACTACGGCAGCCGGGCGGAGATCACCGACGCGGTTCGCTCTCTGGCGGCGGACGTGAAAGCCGGACGCCTGAACCCCGAGGACATCGACGAATCGACCATCGAATCGCGTCTGTACACCGCCGGGCTGCCCGACCCGGATTTGCTCATCCGCACCGGGGGCGAAATGCGGGTGAGCAACTACCTGCTATGGCAGATCAGCTACACCGAGCTGTGCGTCACGCCGGTCTTGTGGCCGGACTTCCTGCCCAGTCATCTGGAAGACGCGGTTCGCCAGTTTGCCACCCGCTCGCGCCGCTTCGGGGCGGCGGCCGAAGGACCCAGCAATGCGTGATCGGCTGGTGCTGGGGCCGATCCTGATCGCAGCCCTCATCGGCGCCCTCTGGCTGGATGAGGCACTCACGCGCGTCGCGATTCCGGGTGGGCCGGTGTGGGGGATGGCCCATTTTCCCCCCGGCACGGTGCAGTTTGTGGTGATGGCTCTGGTGTGCGTTTTGGCGGCCCGCGAGATGGCCGCGATCTTGATCGCCAACGGCGTGATCGCCTCGAAACGCATCATGACATTCGCGGCCTTGCTCGGGCTGGTCGTCACTGCTGCGGTGCCGAATAGCTCCCCGGGCCTGGTCGCGGTGGCCGCCGTCGGTTCGGCGGCTGTGTGTGTGCTGGTGGTGGCCCAGGCGTTTTATTCGCGGCACAAGTCGGTTGAGGGTGTGGTGGCCGCCACTGGCGGGGCGCTGCTGAGCTTTGTGTACCTGGGGCTGACGTTCGGGTTTCTGCTGGCCATTCGGCGTGACCACTCGGCGTGGGTGCTGCTGTGGGTGCTGCTGATTACCAAGGCGTGCGACATCGGGGCATTTTTCACGGGCAAAGCCATCGGGCGGCACAAGATGATCCCTTGGCTGAGCCCCGGCAAGACGTGGGAAGGGTTGGTGGGGGGGTTGGTGCTGTCGGCGGTGGTCGCCTGGACGGGTTCGCTGGTGCTGCACAGTGCCACGGGCATGCGGGGCCCCGGACTGCTCTGGTGCATCGTGCTGGGTGTCGGCTGCGCGCTGGTCGGCCAGGCCGGGGATCTGCTGGAAAGCATGTATAAGCGGGATGCGGGAATGAAGGATTCAGGCAGGGGGCTGCCCGGGTTCGGGGGGATTCTGGACGTTATCGACTCGCCGGTGCTGGTCGCCCCGCTTGCATATTGGCTGCTGCACGCCCTGGAGCGGGCCGGCGCATTGTCAGAATCTTTGGGGTCGAACTGAGCCGCTGACTACGCTACACTGGCAGTAGGTCAGGCACGG
>JBAZUW010000064.1:2816-16459 GCA_041661205.1 Phycisphaerales bacterium | reverse complement strand
GGCCTGTTCCAGTGCAAAGACGGCCAAGGCTCGCGCGACCCGCGCCCGGCCATCGGTCCGGATTTTGAGCAATACGGCGGCACCTGGATGAGCTGGTGGGTGACGGACGTGGACGCCGCCCACGCCGAATGCAAGGCGGCCGACATCGAAATTGTCAAACCCCCGGTGAACGAACCATGGGGCGTGCGCGAGTTCCTGATCCGACATCCGGATGGGCACTTCTTTCGGGTGAGCGGGGCGGTGAGGTAGCATCCGGTGGCCGTGGCCCTCCCGAATCCGGCCCCTGAGGTAGCATCAAGACCATGCCCACTCTCGCCGATGGCGGCGTTCCAATGCTGATGGTGTACGAGCCCGTCCTATTGGCGGCTCTCATCCCCATCGTGGTCGTCGAAGCCGCCTGGATTGCGTATCGAGGCCGAGTCCACTTTTGGCGTGTGCTTCGCCCGGTGACCAAGGCAAATGTCTACTCCGCGCTGGCGGGCGTGCCGCTGACATGGCTCGCGCTCACGTTTCTCACAGGCCACCACAAGTCGACCGCAAGCCACTCCGACGGCTGGGGGAACTTCATTCTTCAGGTGCCCATACTCGAGCATGACCCGTTCGATCTGCACTGGACCATCCCGGCGGCAGGCCTGGTGATTTCCTTGCCGTTTTGTGCTGCGTCGGTGCTCGTGGAGTGGCTGGTGCTGCGTCATCGCCTGATCGCGATGGGCGTCCCTCGCGTCGGCAGACTGTTGTGGGAGGCGAACCTGCTCAGCTACACGCTCATCGCGGTCTACTGGTTGGTCGAGCTCTTGAACGCGAGCGGCCCGCGATAGCTCGAATCCGTCTCGGCCCCATTCCGGTACACACTTTCGATGCCCACCTTTGCCAACGTCGCCGTGCCCATGATCATGATCTACGAGCCACTGCTCCTTGTGGCGCTCGTTCCGATTGTGCTTGTTGAGGCTTGGTGAATCGCTCGTTGCATTCGGCAGCCCTTTCGCAGCTTGCTATGGCCGACCATGAAGGCGAATCTGGTCTCGACCCTTCTGGGCATTCCTCTGACTTGGTTGTCCTTAGTCACTTTGATGGGGGTGCTCGCATACCTGGGTGTGGGAGACGAGCGAATTTCCGCCATCGCCTTCCTCCCGATGCGCAAAGCTCCACCTTGGGTTGTGCCGCTCGCGGGACTCGCCCTTTGTCTTCCGTTCTGTCTGGCCTCCGCGTACATCGAGTGGCGGCTGTTCCGCGAGTACTTCCAAAGCGTTGGCGCCGCCCACTCCAAACGCATCATGCTGGAGGCTAATGCCCTCAGCTACCTCATCGTCGCGGCATTCTGGGTTTTCGAAATGGTGTACCAGACCAGCCTTCGCTCGTGACCTGCTCGGGCCCCGCGGGGACCGCCGGGCCACTCAAAGCGCCGCTCCCCTCGCCGCCGGTACACTCCCCTCCCGTGCGCACGCTCGTGCTTTTCCTCATCCCGCTCGCCTTCGCCGTCGCCTGGCCGCTCGCCGCGTTGCTCATTCGGCTCGGGCACAAGCTTGGCACCTTTGATTCGCCCGGCGTGCCCGGCCAGATCAAGCCCGCCCCACGCCGCGTGCCCAACACCGGGGGCATCGCCATCTTCGTGGGCATCGTGCTGCCCCTCGCTGTCGCGCTCGCCGTGATGCATCCTGGCATCACCGACTTCATTCAACGCGCGGCGTGGCTGCCCGAAACCTGGCGCACCTTCGCGGCCACCAACCTCGCCCCCCACCTCGCCGGCATCGTCAGCTCCGCCCCGCAAGGCTGGCTGCTGCTTGCATCCCTCGCCGTGCTGCACGTGCTGGGCCTCATTGATGACCGCCGCCCGCTCGGGCCGTTTCTCAAGCTCGCGATCATGGCGGCCCCCGCCCTCGCCGTGCCGCTGGTCTCCACCCTCGCCCCCGGCTTTGCCCCCACCCGCCTTCTCACACTGCTCGACGCCCACGTTGGCGGTCCGTGGCTCTCGATTCTCCTCACCGCCCTGTGGTTCCTGGTCGTCACCAACGCCCTGAACTTCATGGACAACATGGACGGCCTCTCCGCCGGCACCGCGTGCGTCGCGGGGGCGTTCTTTCTGGTGGCCGCCCTGCTGCACGGCCAGTGGTTCGTCGGTGCGTGCCTGGCCCTCATCGTCGGGGCGTGCCTGGGCTTCCTCATGTTCAACGCCCCACGCGCGGGCGGCGCGAAAATCATCATGGGCGACAGTGGCTCACTCGTGCTCGGCTTCCTGCTGGCTTTTCTCACGGTGCGCACGACGTACCTGGCGCAAGATGACGGGGGCGTCACCGCCGGGCCGTGGTACTCGGTGCTCATGCCCGTGGTGGTGCTGGCGGTGCCGCTGTATGACTTCTTCACGGTGGTGCTCATCCGCATGCGCCAAGGCAAGAGCCCCTTCGTGGGGGACATGCAGCACCTGAGCCATCGCCTCAATCGGCTGGGCCTCAGCCGCCGCGCAAGCGTGCAGGTCATCTGGGGGCTGGCCGCCGTCACCGGAGTTTCAGGCATTTCGCTCGCGTCTCTCCAGCCGTGGCAGGCGGCCCTCGTCGGCGTGCAACTGGTGGTGGTGCTCGGCGTCGTCGGCGCGTTTGACTACGCCGGCGCCAAGGCGAGCGCCAAGCAAGACCACGCGGCATGAGCGATCCGGTCGCAAACCTCGAGGGCAGCGCTCGCACCAGTCCCGCGGCCATCGCTGGCGTGCTCATCTTGCTCTGCGCGCTGGGGCTGCGCCTCTATTCCAACACCGACCTCGCGCCCGGCTTCGGTGCCGACCCCATGGTGCTCGAAGCGCCGATCCTGGGCCTCACGCCCACGCCCGCGCTGGCGTGCGATGCCGCGATGATCTTTGGGGCGGGACTTATCTTGCTCGCGCAGGCGGCCCGGGGCCTGGGCGCACGCTGGTGGGAAATAGCGTTGTTCGTCGCGGGTGCCGCCGGGGCGTGCGCGCAGCTCTTCGTGCGAGTGAACTGGTTCGAGGACGCCATGCTGGGCTCGAGCTGGGTCGCGGCCATGGGCACGGGTTTGGCGGCCAGTGCCGCCTCCCGAGATCGCACGCTGCGGGTATGGCTGCTCGCGGGGGCGCTGGGGCTGCTCCCCTTGCTGGCGCTCCGCGGGGCGATTCAGGTGTACGTCGAGCAACCCGAGACGTACAAGCAGTTTCTCAAGGACAAAGCCCAGATTCTCGACGCTCACGGCTGGACCACCGATTCGCCGATGGCCAAGGCCTACGAACGACGCGTGAGCCAGGCCGAGGCTGTGGGCTGGTTCGGGCTCTCCAACGTGCTCTCAACGCTCATGGCGTGCGGGGCGATCGCGTTCGGAGGGCTCGCCCTCACGCGCCGAGCGATTTCGCCTTCGCTCATTCGCGACGACCCATTCCGGCGCACCTGGTTCGCGGCGTCGCTCACCTGCTGCGGCTTGTGCATCGCTGGTGCCGCATGGGCGGGCAGTAAGGGCGGCTTCGCAGTGCTGGCCGTGGGCTTGCTGCTGGTGATGGTCGCGTTCAGCTTCGCGACCCGCCCGGGGGGCACGCCGGCGGTTTGGAGGCGGCTGGCCCCGGCGCTGGGGGTGGCCGCGATTGTCGCCCCACTCGTTGCCGTGACGCTGCGGGGCTTGGTGGGCGCGCGTCTGCACGAGCTCAGCCTGTGGTTCCGGGCGTTTTATCAGGTCGGGGCGGCCCGCGTCTTTGCCGCCCACCCGTGGCTGGGCGTCGGGCCCACCGAGTTCAAAGACGCGTACATGCTCGTGAAGCCCGCCATCGCGCCGGAGGATGTATCAAGCCCCCACTGCCTGCTGCTGGATCACACCGCCACCCTGGGAATATTCGGCGTGGCGTGGGTGGTCCTGTGGGGCGTGTGGTCGGTTCGCGCGGGGCGGAGCCTTTCCATCAGCGAGACCCAGGATGAACCCGGCGCCTGGTCGGCCATGCGCCCGCACCTGCGCCTACTGGGAGCGGCCCTGGCGATGCCGGTGCTCGCCTCGAACTTCCTCGAAGCTCGCGTCGCCACACCGGAAATGACCGCCGTCCGCATCGGGGCCTTGCTGCTGGGTGTCGTCGTCGCGGGGGCGGCCATTCGATACTCGCAAGTTCGGCCGGCGCTCGTCCGTCTCGCGTGTGCGGCCGCGGCGCTCGCAGCCATCGCGCACTGCCAGATTGAACTCACCGGCGTCACCCCAGGCGCGGCGGCGTGGGTGATGCTCCTGCTCGGGGCGAGCGGCACGCCGCGCGAGCAGACCGCACCGGCGTCGCGGCGGCCGGTGGCGTTCGCGTTCGCGTTCGCGGCGCTCACCCTGCTCGCGGGGCTAGCGCTGCCGATGGGCGCACTGCCCCGCGTGTGGCAATATGAAGCGGCCCTGCGCGATGCGTACGACCTCATCTCGCCCGCACGCGAGCTGAGTGCCCGGGCCATGGGGGGTAAACCCACAGCCACCACGGGCGATTCCCCGGCTCGCTTGCAGGCCGATCTGCTGGCGGCCCACGCGGAGCTGTCAGCCGCCCTCCAGGCGGCGGGGCTCGTGCCTCCAACCAAGCCCGCCTCGCTGCCGGTCGCCCTGACGCAGGTGCGACTTTTGTCAGCGGCCCTGGCATGGCGGCAACTGGGCCACGCGTGGGTGCCCAACCAAAACGGCCCGCTGGCCGCGTCGCAAGCCATGAGCCGCCTGATGGTGATGGAGGCCGAGCTGCGCGAAGAGCTGGCCCGGCTCGGGTCGCCCATGCCCAAGACCTTGGAGGAGGGGCGCTTCCTGCGGGCCGCGGCCCTCGAACTCGCGGCCCAGACCACCCGCGCCCAACCCAGTGCCGAAACCTACGGCTGGATGGGCACGCTCTGTCAGGCGTTGGCGGATGAGGCGAATCACTATCCGGTAGAGGCCAAGCCCGAAGGTCTGGAAAAACGCCGCTTCGATGCCTTTCGGCTCGCGGTGCTTTATGCCCCCCACTCCCCCCTGTACCCCGCTCAAGCCGCCTTGGCGGCACAGGCGTTGGGAAACCCGGATGAGGCCAAGAGTTTCGCCCAGCAGGCTCTCGACGCCGACCGGAATATGCAGCTCGATCCGCTGGCGGGCCTACCGGAATCGCTCAAAGCCAAGATGAACGCGTTGGCCGAAGGGCGGCCCAGGGAGGCGGTACCGAATTCCAACCAGAGCCCGATCAAGAGTCCGTTAGGTCCGCCCGGCGGGCCTTGATTCGCGTTTTTGACTGGTTAACATTCGGCCTCTCTGCCGGGGGAGCATTCCAAGACTCACCGCGGCTAGGTTGTTGCCACCGAAGCATTTGCGATCGCAAAAGAACGGTTGGCCAGTCGCGGGAGGGGGCGACGCGTTGGCTGCGAGCGACAGTTCGCAACCCGAATTTTCAAGTTTTGTGTTCGCGCCGGGCCCGGTGTCCCCACGTTTCACGAAGTTCACGCCATGGAAGAAGACGACGAGATCGAACCTCACTCACCACGGCCCACGCGTGGGCCCCGCGGCCGCTGACGGCACGACACCTCATCAGCCCCGCTTCGTCTCTCCATTCGCCTCTGCTCACCAACCCATTGCCCGCGGCGGTCGCGGCGGGCACCAAACCCCGAAACGAGTCGGGGATCGTCGTGAGCAGTCTCCCAGTTTCATCGACTCACCCGCCGGCGCGAGGCCAAACCCCTTCGCCGGCGGCCGAAGCAAGTAGCACCCGCGCGGGGCCACCCCCACGCATCGCACGTTCCGCCAGTTCTCAGAAAGGTTTCAAGGGTTTCATCATGAGCACCGACCTGTCCCACATCCGCAACATCGGCATCTGCGCCCACATCGACGCCGGCAAAACCACCGTCTCCGAGCGCATCCTCTACTACACCGGCAAGAACTACAAGATCGGCGAAGTGCACGAGGGCACCGCCACCATGGACTTCCTGCAGGATGAGCAGGAGCGTGGCATCACCATCCAGAGCGCCGCGACGACGTGCCCCTGGGTGCACAAGGGACGCGAGTACAAGATCAACCTGATCGATACCCCCGGCCACGTGGACTTCACCATCGAAGTGGAACGCTCCCTGCGCGTGCTCGACGGCGCGACCGCCGTGTTCGACGGCAAGGAAGGCGTGGAAGCCCAGTCCGAAACCGTGTGGCGCCAGGCCGACCGCTACCGGGTGCCCCGCCTCTGCTTCGTCAACAAGATGGACAAGATCGGCGCCAGCTTCGACTTCAGCTACGGCACGATCAAGACGCGCCTGGGCGCCAACGGCATCGCCATCCAGTACCCCATCGGCGTCGGCCACGACCACAAGGGCATCATCGACCTCATGAACATGCGGGCCTTCTACTTCGAGGGCGACAAGGGCGAAAACGTCACCGAGAAGGATGTGCCCGCCGACATGCTTGAGAATGTGACCAAGTGGCGCCACGAGATGGTCGAGAAGATCGCCGAGCTCGACGACAGCCTCACCGAGCTCTTCCTGGAAGGCAAGGAAATCTCCGTCGACCAGCTCAAGGCCGCCCTGCGTCGCGGCACCATCGAGCGCCGCTGCTACCCGGTGCTGTGCGGGGCCGCCCTCCGCAACATCGGCGTGCAGATGCTCCTGGACGCCGTCATCGACTACCTCCCCAGCCCCAACGAAGTGCCCGACGTCGAAGGCACCGACCCGCAGGACAAGGACCTCGTCATCACCCGTCCCCACGACAAGGATGCCCCCTTCTCGGCGCTGGTCTTCAAGGTCGTCTCCGACACGCACGGCGACCTCACCTATATGCGCGTCTACTCCGGCACGCTGCAGAAGGGCACGCGTCTGCTCAACCCGGTGAACAACAAGAAGGAAAACGCCAGCCGCATCTTCGAGATGCACGCCCAGAATCGCATCCCCCTGGACGAAGTCTCGGCGGGCAACATCGTCGCGGTCGTCGGCATCAAGGACAGCTACACCGGTGACACACTCTGCGACCCGGATAACCCCATCGTGCTCGAACGCATGCTCTTCCCCGAGCCCGTGATCTCGATGTCCATCGAGCCCAAGACTCAGGACGACAAGCGCAAGCTCTCCGAAGCGCTGCTCACCATCCGCCGCGAGGATCCTTCGTTCCGCTTCACTTTCGATGAAGAAACCGCCCAGACCATCATCAGCGGCATGGGCGAGCTCCACCTTGACATCATCCGTACCAAGCTCCAGCGCGACATGAAGATCGGCGTGGAAGTCGGCAAGCCCAAGGTCAGCTATCGCGAAGCCATCACCAAGAAGGTCGAGGACGTTCGCGGCCTCTTCAAGAAGCAGTCCGGTGGTCGCGGCCAGTTCGGCGACTGCGTCATCTCCCTCGAGCCCTTCTCCGCCGCTCAGGCCGAGGCCGAGGAGCTCGACTTTGACGACAGCATCGCCTTCGAGAACGGCGTCGTCGGCGGCGTCATCCCCAAGGAGTTCATCCCCAGCGTCGAATACGGCATCCGCCAGACGGCCATCACCGGCGTCAAGTTCGGCTACCCGCTCATCAACATCAAGGCCACCCTCACCTACGGCTCCTACCACGACGTCGACTCCAGCCAAATCGCCTTCGAACAGGCCGGGCGCCTCGCCCTGCTCGAAGCCGTCGAGCGAGCCGGCCCGGTGCTGCTGGAGCCGATCATGAAGGTCGTCATCACCGTGCCCAACGAGTACCTGGGCAACGTCACCGGTGACGTCTCCTCCCGCCGCGGCATGATCATCGATACCGACGATCGCGGCGTCGTGAAGCTGGTGAACTGCGAAATCCCGCTGTCAGAGCTCTTCGGCTACACGACGAGCCTGCGCGGCATGTCCCAGGGCCGCGCCAGCGCGACCATGGAGTTCCTCGAATACCGCCAGATGCCCCGCAGCCAGCAAGAAGAAATGCTGGGCGAGAAGAACAAGGAAAAGGCGGGTAAGAAGTAAACCGGGCCGCCGGGTAACCCCCTCTCTGTCGAGTAGCCCCTCTCTCCGAGAGGGGCCACTTGAGCGCCTTGTGGCACGGGCTTCCAGCCCGTGCCCGTCTCACCCCTCAACTTCGCTCCGTCCCAACGCCCCGGCCCCGCGCCGGGGCGTCTTCAATATGAGCTCGTGGTGGAGACGCACGCGGATCATGCTGTACCATTGCGCATGTCGCTAGGCACTCGCCTTTCATACGAAGAGTCTTGCAGGCAACTGCAAGACATGGATTGGCTCGATAAGGGGCCTATTCCGCCGCTTCCGGGAAGGCCGCCCGGCCACGATGATGAAACTCTCGGCGTGAATTTTTTCCGGACCAGAGTGGAAGGGTTAAAGGTGCGCGGCCTGACATTGCCCCGCACATTTTTCGGGCGCTACGAAGTGAGCAACTGCGTGTTCGCGGATTGCGATCTAAACGAGTCTACAGTTTGCTGGAATAGCTGGGAGTCTGTTGACTTTTCGGCCTCGAATCTCAGCCGCAGCGATCTTCGCGGATCCATTTTCTTTCGGGTATCCTTCGCAGACGCCAACCTGCGTGATTGCGATCTCCGCCACAGCCAGTTCAAATCCTGCAATTTCTCCGGGACAGATCTTTTTGGCTCGACGGTTTGCCGGAAGCAAGAAAAGCAGTTGCTCAGTGCCGGCGCGAGCCTCAGGGGAATCCGTTGGACGGACGATGAGGGCGTGCCCCCACCCGGCGGTTGAAAAACTCGCTGCTCCATTCCATGGATCGCCACTCCTCCGTAGGATGCGCACCACCCATGCACGCTCGACTCGTACAGATTGGAGACGAGTTGGCATTGCCGATAGACCAGGCAATGCTCGATTCCATCGGGGCCGGGCCCGGGACCTCCTTCAGGATCACCATCGTTGGCAGTTCAATCGAACTCACCCCGGAACGGGATCCGGAGCGGGATCGCAAGTTGCGCGAGGCCTTGGACAGGCTCAACCGACGGTTTGGGGATGACCTGCGCCGGCTTGCCGACTGACAGATTTTCTGTCCGGCCGATCGGGTGTGCGGGATTTCGCCAGTTGATCCCCGGTCGGGCTTTGCCTAACCTTGGGCTCAAAGAGTGTGAATTTCGGTGCCCGGCGTGTCGGGCTCCTGTTTCTGGTCAAAAACCGCAGTAAAGCAGTAGGTACCCCGCATGGCCCTGATCGCCGAAGAACGCGCCCAAATCGCCGCTAAGCACCGCCGCCACGAGAAGGATTCCGGGTCTCCCGAGGTCCAGATCGCGATGCTGACCTCCCGCATCAAGGAAGTGGCCGACCACCTCAAGGGCCACAACAAAGACAACCACAGCCGCCGCGGGCTGCTGCTCATGGTGGGGCGTCGTAACCGCCTTCTGAAGTACCTCGCCAAGACCAACCCCGGCGACTACCAGAAGCTGATCGCCACCCTCGGCCTCCGCAAGTAATCCTCGGCCCGGGACGGGAAACCGCCCGGGCCGTGTTCGTTTTGAGTCCGCCCCGGCGGCCCCATGAGGCGCGGCGGCAGTCGGCAGCGTGCATTCCGCCTTCGCGGGCCTCCTCGCCCGCCTGACCAAAACTCTGTCAGGGCGTCAGTGCTCCCTGCCTTCTGCCACTGTCATCTTCCTTGTGGGACGCCGGGGAAAATCTAGGCAAGTTGGCGACGCGTGGAGGCTTCCACGCCGCGCCCGGTGTTCAGGGTTTTGCCCTGCCGCCGAACCACAAGGATGCGCTATGCATCAAGAGAATACTCATTTGGTCCCCGGCCACCTCCCCGACGCCGATCGCGGCCTTATCCGCGTTGAGCGCGACTTCGGCGGGCGAACGCTCATCTTGGAAACCGGCGTCGTCGGCAAGCATGCCAACGCCACCGTGATCGCCCACTACGGCGGCAGCACCGTCCTCGCCAGCGTCGTCCGCGCCAACCCCCGCGACGGCATCGACTTCTTCCCGCTCACCGTCGACTACCGCGAGAAGACCTCCGCGGGCGGCAAGTTCCCCGGTGGCTTCAAGAAGCGCGAAGGCCCACCCAGCGAAAAAGAAATCCTCACCATGCGGATGATCGATCGCCCGATCCGCCCGCTCTTCCCCGATGGCTTCCTCGATGAAGTCATGATCCAGGTCTTCGTGATGAGCCACGATGGCGAGAACGATACCGACGTGCTGGCCGGCACCGCCGCGTCGGCCGCGCTGGCCCTCAGCGACATCCCCTTCGAAGGCCCGATCGCCACCGTGCGCGTCGCCCGCATCCACACCGACGCCGGCCCGCAGTACGTGATCAACCCCACCGTCAGCCAGCTTGATTTCTCCGACATGGACGTCGTCGTCGCCGGCCACAAAGACGGCCTGAACATGATCGAAGTCGGGGCGGCCGAAGTTCCCGAAGAGGGCGTGCTGGGCGCGCTCGAGTTCGGCTTCTCGCACATCAAAGACCTGCTGAGCCTGATCGATGAGTTCGCACGGGCCGCGGGCAACAAGCCCAAGGTCGCCGGCGAACTGCACCTGCCCAGCGCGGAGATCACCGCCAAGGTGCTGCAGTTGGCCGAGAAGGACATGGTCGCCGCCCGCCAGATCAAGGGCAAGAAGGCCCGCAACGAAGCGGTCGATAAGCTGCGCAAGCACATCCTCGACACGCACTTCCCCGTCAACGACAAGGGCGTGTATGCCGACTTTGCCAGCACCACCAAGGCCCGCAGCCAGGCCAAGGAAGCCTTCAAGCGCCTTGAAGAGAAGATCACCCGCCGCCTGATCGTGCAGGAAAAGACCCGCGCCGACGGCCGCTCTGCCCTGCAGATCCGCCCCATCACCGGCAAGGTCGGCGTCTTCGCCCGCACCCACGGCTCGGCCCTCTTCCAGCGCGGCGAAACCCAGTCGCTCTGCTCGGTGACTCTCGGCACCGGCAAGGACGAGCAGATCATCGATGGGCTGGTCCCCGAGTACAGCAAGAAGTTCACGCTGCACTACAACTTCCCGCCATTCTCCACCGGCGAAGTGAAGCGCATCAGCGCCCCTGGCCGCCGTGAGATCGGCCACGGCGCCCTCGCCGAACGCTCGCTCTTGGCCATCATCCCTAGCCCCGAAGATTTCCCCTACACCGTTCGCGTCGTCAGCGACATCACCGAGTCCAACGGCTCCTCGTCCATGGCCTCGGTCTGTGGCGGCTGCCTGGCCCTCATGGACGCCGGCGTCCCCATCCGGGGCGTCTGCGCCGGCATCAGCGTCGGCCGCTTCGCGGATGACAACGACCAGAACGAGATTTTCGTGACCGACATCATCGGCGAAGAGGATTTCTTCGGCGACATGGACTTCAAAGTCGCCGGCACCAAGGAAGGCATCACCGGCATCCAGCTCGACCTCAAGACCCGGGGCCTGTCGCTCGCCCAGATCAAGCGGATTCTCGATCAGGCCCTCACCGGCCGCCTCGAGATCATCGGCATCATGGAGCAGATCATCCCGGCCGCCCGCGAGACGATTTCTCCCCTCGCTCCCCGCCTCATCACCCTGCACATCGACCCCGAGAAGATTGGCAAGCTCATCGGCCCGGGTGGCAAGACCATTCGTGGCCTGCAGGACCGTTACGGCGTCACCATCGACGTCGATGACGACGGCACCGTGCAGCTCGCCGGCCTCAATGCCGACTCCATCAACGGCGCCCGCTCCGAGATCGAAGCCCTGTGCGAAGAGATCAAGGTCGGCACGGTCTACACCGGCAAGGTCGTCAGCATGAAGGACTTCGGTGCCTTCATCGAGCTCGCCCCGGGCACCGATGGCATGTGCCACATCTCCGAGCTCGCCGAGGGGTACGTCAAGAGCGTGACCGACGTGGTCAAGCTCGGCGACATCGTCAAGGTGAAGGTGATCAACGTGGACGATCAGGGTCGCATCAAGCTCAGCCGCAAGGCAGTGCTGGCGGAAGAGGGCAAGGCCAAGGCGGCCGCCGCCCCCACCGCGTAACCGCGGCAGCATGAGGTGCGCTGGCTGATTCGGGCGTGATCGATTCCGACTGTAACGACACCCCTGCCGGGGCTCTCCGGTGGGGGTTTTTATTGGCTAAGCCAATGTCCCACAAGTAGTTATAAAATAGGCTTGACGAACACCCCTGCCCGATGTTAAGCTAGATAAGCTCGGGCCGAGGGCGAAATTTGTACGTGGAAGGTCGGGCTTATTGCTCGGGAGGTCCTCATATGACCCAGCAGGCGCCACATGATCGTTTGGTCGGCGCGGAAGGCATTGTGAAGTGGTTCGACCCTCGAAAAGGGTTCGGCTTCATTATCGGGCCTGATCGTCAGGACATTTTCGCTCACTACTCATGCATTCAGGGGGAAGGCTTTCGCGTGCTCAAGGACGGCACCACCGTTCAATACGACGCGGAGAGAACCGACAAGGGGTGGAAGGCCACCAAGATCACGCGCATCGAAGCGGTGGAAGTGACCGAGGTGGTCCGCAAGGGCTACACACGCTCGCCACGCCGCTAGGCGGTCCGTTCGCCCATTCGCTTTCGGGTCCACGCGCGCGGATACTCCCGGCATGTTCTGGGTTCCGCTCGAAGTTGGGCTTGCGATGGGTGCGGCGATCGCCTGGGTGGTCGGGCGCTACCGCCTGCGCCGCAGCGCCGCCAAGGCGCAGGCCGCCGAACGACGGGCGGCGGCCGCCCAGCGATTGGCGGAGCTGGGCGCGATGACCAGCGGGCTGGCCCACGAGATCAAGAATCCACTCTCCACGATCGGGCTCAATGCCCAGTTGCTGGCGGAGGGGGTCGATGAGCTTGCGTCGGGCCAGCCGGTGGACGTGGAATCCAAGCAGCGACTGGTGCGCCGTGTCGGGTCGCTTCGCCGCGAGGTGGAGCGGCTGCGGGGAATCCTCACGGACTTCCTGACGTACGCGGGGGAACTACGCCTGGACCAGAAGCCCGCCGACCTGAACGTGCTCGTTGATGAACTGGCGGACTTCTTCCTGCCGCAGGCCGAGCAGGCGAAGGTGCGCATGCGCGTGGACCTGTCGCCGGTGCCGCTGGTGGCTTCGATCGATGCGGGCCACATGAAGCAGGCGGTGCTGAACCTGATGCTGAACGCGGTGCAGGCGTTTGGGCCGGCGGGGGGTTCCGGCGTCGGCGACACAAAGCCGGAGCAGCCCCGCGACCTGATGCTGCGCACCTTTGGGAGCACCGACGCGGAGGGTCGCGAAGTGGTCACGCTGAGCATTACCGACACGGGCCCGGGGATCGCGGCGGAGGTGTTGCCGCGGATCTTTACGCCGTACTTCACGACGAAGGCCGGGGGGTCGGGGCTGGGTCTGCCGACGACGCGGCGGATTGTCGAGGCGCATCACGGGCGGCTGGATGTGGTGAGCGAGCCGGGGCGCGGGACGAGTTTTTCGATTATGCTGCCGCGGGAACATTCGGAACCACCCTCGCGCTGAGGGGCGCATCAACAAGCTCGCGGAGCTCCGAGGCGTTTGCGCTTCTTGTTCGCGACCTCTCTCCGCCTGCGGCAAGTGCCTGTGATCGTGGCCGCGGCCATCACGATCGCGGCACCGGGAGCAGGTGTGAGTATCAAGGTCGCGTCAACATGCGTCTGTTCGATTGCCTGGCTCGACCCGTATGCGGAGAATGTGTACCTTCCAATGGCGAGCGGCGTTTCGAGCGATAGCGGATCCTGGCTCGAAGGGTTTCCCGCAAGGGTGTTGTCGTAGTTCACCCCCGGCCCCAGCAGCGTCACCCTGGTCAGCGCCCCGGGCCCAAACGACTGAATCAGTCCAGAAAGCGAGGCG
>JBAZUW010000064.1:0-2806 GCA_041661205.1 Phycisphaerales bacterium | reverse complement strand
CGAGGCGGCCGCCGGCTCGGTGACGTCAAAGATTGCCGAGAAGGAGATGGTCTGCCCCGTGTAGTGAAGATTCCCGGCAAAGCCTGAGGTGCCGAAGTTGCACGTGATCTGCGTAGCGGTTGCAGCGAAGTTCGCGGCGCTCAAAGGCGACTCGGTGCGGCTGTACATGTACCCCATGCTGGCACCGAAGGGAGTGGGAAAATCCTCATTCACCACCGTACCGCCCGCGCTCTGGATGATGATGTCGGCGACTGCCACGGGCGAAATGCCAGCTAACGACATCGCTCCCACCAACGCAATCAACGTGGTTCTCATGGCTCAGTCCTTTCTTCAGTGAGGGATTGTCCACTCTCGAAGCGAGCAACGACCGAGTCGCCGGTCAGCGAAGAGCCTATCTAGGAATCTCACCAGTGCAAGCCGCTGCCTAATTCTTAGCGCCGCGCATCCGACCTTTCAGTGGCTCGTAAGTTCGTTCCACGCTCTAGTGAGGTCGATCGCGATGGGGCCCGGGTGGCCGGGGCCGATGTTCTCCGCTTCGAGGCGCACGACGGGCAGCACACCCCAACTGCTGTTGGTGAGGAAGACCTCGTCAGCAGTAAGCAGGTCATCCAGCGAGAGCATGCGGCGGCGCGTGGTGAGGCCGGCCCCCAGGGCCCAGTCCAGCACCCAGCGCCGGACGATGCCGGGCAGGACCGGGCTGGGGAGCACCGGGCCGCCGGGCTGCCTGGGTGAGGGTGAGGCGTCCAAATCGTCAACGAAATCACCCCCGGCGACCTCTTCTTCCTCGCCCCGGGCGATGGGGGTGTAGAGCGTGTCGTCGCGCACCACAAACGCGTTGCTGACGCACCCACCGACGAGATGATTGGTGACGGAGAAGACCAGGGCTTCGCCCGCGCCCTTGGCCGCGGCGAGTTGCAGTTCGCGCAGGCGGCCCCAGTAGTTGAGGGTTTTGTGCCCCTGCATGGGGTCGAGGGGGCTGGGGCGAAAGTCGGCGAGGGTGACGAGGGTGCCGCGTGCGAACATCTCGGGGGGGTATTCGGTGGCGGGCTGACCGACAATGAGAAGCGTGGGCGAGTGGGCGGACTGCCCGGCACCCGAGAGCATGTTGAGATCCCCACCGGTGATGGTGAGGCGTAACCGCAGTCGCTGGGCGGCGGGGTATTCCGCGGCGGAGTGATCCGCGGCGCGACGAACCGCTTCTTCGAGCGCCCCGGCGCGGAGGGATTCGGAGAGGCCGAGGGTGGCCGCGGAGACTCGGAGGCGTTCGACGTGTTCCTGAAGATGGAGGATGCGGGCATCCTGGCCATCGCGCACGGCGAGCAGGGTTTCAAAGAGGCCGACCCCGTGCTGGAATCCGGCGTCAAAGGCGGAAACGCGGGCATCGTCGCGGGCGATGAAGTGACCGTCGAGAAAAACGCTGGGCATGAGGGGAACGTAGCCCGCGTGCCATGCGGGCAGGGTGAACGAGGTGAGCCCCGCGAACGGCGTTGCTGTGGCCCGGCAGGGCTCGCGGGGTGAACAATGGAACCCGGGGATCTGTCGATCGCCGGGCCCCCTCTCCATACCTAGCACTGCCGACGGTGAGCAGACACGCGAGAAGGTGTCCTGATGGTCCCGGGGCGGCGGCGAACCCCTCCGTTCGCCGCCCACCCCAAGCCCGACTGCCCCGATCTCCCGTCTCTCCTGCGGGGCGATCGTGAATTTCAACAATTCGCTATCGAATCCATGCGACAAAACGAGCGTCGCGCGCTAAGAAATTCCTGACCTTTTCGAATGTGTTTGAGCGTGGCCGACCGGACGCGGCCAACTGACGCTCAACGGTTCAACGCTCGTGCATCCGGAACATTGCGAGAGTGTGAAAAAAGCCTTGACGCATCGCATTCTCCTCGCCCGAATACCCGTACGCATGGCAGCCAGACACATGCCGAAGATCGCGTGCGGGCCATGGCTGTACGAGTTGATTTTGCAATCGGTTTCGGGATTGCGCAGCGCGAAATCGCAATGTTGCAAATGGTGGCGAACGCCAAACCCCCCAGATTCACATGCTTAGTTGGATGAAAGTGCTTTCATCCCAACGGCGAAATTTGGCGTCCGAGACTCTTGGCCTGAAAATCGGGGCGTCACGTTCGTGGCGAAAGGTTCTCTTGTTTGATCATCACCTCGAGCACCTGACACACGTGGTCGACCTCGTGGGAGGTGAGGTCGTTGTAGAACGGGAGCGCCAGGGTTCGCTGGCTGACGCTCTCGGCGATCGGGAACATGCCGGGTTGGAATCCGAACTGCTCGCGGTAGAACGGCTGGAGGTGGATGCAGGGGAAGTAGTCGTTGGTGCCGATTTCCTGACGGCGTAAGCCCGCGATCACGCGATCTCGCTCTTCGCCCGTGTACGTGGGCGACAGGCGAACCACGTACACGAACCAGCTCATCACCGTGTCGCGATCGATGGACGGCAGCATGAGGTGCGGGTGGCCAGCGAGGCGGCGCACGTAGTGCTCGGCGACGCGAGTGCGCTTTTCGAGCATTTCATCGAGGCGGCGCATCTGGGCGACGCCGAGGGCCGCGTTGATTTCGGAGAGGCGGTAGTTGTACCCAAGGCGCTCGTGCTTCAGCCAACTGCCGCCAGCGTTGCTGGCGCTGGGGGCGACGTGGCCGAGTGGGCGCCCCTGGTTTCGCAGGCTGGTGCACATCTCGGCGAGGCGATGGTCGTCGGTGACGATCATGCCGCCCTCGCCTGTGGTGATCTGCTTGTTGGGATAAAACCCGAAGACGCCGACGCGGCCGAAGTGCCCGGCGGGGCGGCCTTTGT
>JBAZUW010000063.1:0-16775 GCA_041661205.1 Phycisphaerales bacterium | reverse complement strand
AGCATCACCATAGACAACCGGCGCAACTTCAATATGGGCGAGACGATGCAGTTGGTCGGCGTCATGGTAGGCCAGTTGTGGGGGGACGCGGCCACGTTCAACGCCCGCCCCCCAACCGAAGCTGAACGGCACCAGTGTATGGATCTTATCTGGGAGAGAGCCCACCGATACATGGATCGTCTCATCGCCGGGGATCTTAAGACGGTGCCGCTGCCCCAGCCGAAGGTACTGGCGTGAGCGCCGTCATCATCCCCATGCGTCCACGCCGGGAGCAGGCACCACGCCCCGCCGAGTATCACGACCCCAAGCACGCGAGCAGCAAGGAAAGCACCCTGCGCCACGCCCGCCGCTACCGCGATGCCGTCCGGCTACTGCGGGCCGCACACTTACCGGATGGGGCAATCCTCGACTGCGCGTGCGGAACAGGCTACGGCACAGCGATCTTGGCCAAGGCGTTCAAGGGCCGGTGCGTCATTGGCGTAGACCGGAACCATGGCGCGCTGGACGTGGCACGGGCCCGCTACCGCGTGGAGGGCGTGGCGTTCTACGGGATGTCCATCCACCAGGCTGGGGCATGGCTGCACGGCTTCCACCCGTTGGCCGCGGTGGTCTGCATCGAAACGCTGGAGCACCTGGCCGAGCACCAACAGGCCCCATGGCTGGAGCGGGCATACAACGCCCTGGAACCCGGCGGCCTGCTTGTGGTCATGTGCCCGGTACGCAAGGGGAGACGCAAGCCCAGGAACCCATGGCACCTGTACGAGCCGACGTTCGAGGAACTGGCAGACCTGATGGGCGGGACGGGTGGCGAGGTCACCACCTACCCACCCGAGGACTACATCTCCACCGCTGGGGAGAGAGCATGGCAGGCAACGGCAACGGCATCGCGGATCTGACGGCGAGCAGCACGGGCCAGGCTGGCGCGTCGCTGACCTACCGCCTGGCGCCCGACGGCCAGCCGCTCCCCATCAAGGGCCTGTCCGTAGGCGTGGACACGGTACGCTCCCTCCTGGGTGGGCGCGTCAACCCCGACCTGCCGTTGTTCACCGTGCGGCAGAACGGCGTCACGGTCATCCTCACCCTGCGCGACCTGAAGCTGGCACCGTGAGCGGCACGAACGGCAAGAAGAACGGCAAGCCGAGCCCGAACGGGAACGGGAAGAAGCCGGGGCATCCACGCATCGTGGAAACGCCCGAGGAGTTCGACAGGAAGGTGGGCGAGTTCGAGGCCCAATGCATCAAGGACAAGGTGCCTGTGACGTTCACGGGTATGGCGATCCACCTCGGGTTCGCTGATCGGCGCTCGTTCTACGACTACGAGAAGTTGCCCGAGTTCTCTCACTCCGTAAAAAAGGCGAGGAGCCTGGTGGAGCGTAGCTACGAGAGGCGCCTGTCGAGCAGCAATCCTGTGGGCGCGATCTTCGCTCTGAAGAACCATGGGTGGACGGACAAGCAGCGGGTCGAGCACACGGGGGCGGATGGAGATGCCATCGAAATCACAACGGTTGCAGCCGAGGCCCGACGGGCAGTCGTGGGCCGTCTGGCTGGCATCGCTGCCCGAGTCGCAGAGAACCGCCTGGCTGGCAAGCCTCAGCGATGAGGAGTGGATCGGGCTGGAATGGAATTGGGCCTTCTGGGGGCGGCCCGACCAATTCGCACCCGACGGCCCGTGGTTCATGTGGTTCCTCTTGGCTGGCCGAGGGGCAGGGAAGGCGTTGGCGTTGAATACTCCCCTGCCGACGCCGAGCGGATGGACAACGATGGGCGATGTCCGCGAGGGAGACGAGTTGTTTGATGAACTCGGGAGGCCGTGCCGTGTGATGTACGCCACCGATGTCCAACTCGGGAGGCCATGCTATGTCGTGCGCTTTGATGACGGGACGGAGATCGTCGCTGATGCCGACCATCGGTGGGTTACGTGGGACCATCGGTATCGTAAGGCCCAGGGCCGTGCCGTGTGCCCCCAATCCGGGCCGGCTATTCGCACTACGGTCGAAATCCGCGCCACGCTCATGGCCGATCACGGCAGGGAGCGGAACCACAGCATTCCCGTCGCGCGCCCGCTTGTCCTCCCAGACCAGGCGCTACCGATAGATCCCTATGCGCTTGGGGTGTGGCTTGGAGATGGGAGCAGCGCGACCGGAGAGGTGACGGTTCACGATGACGACGCCGCGGAAGTGCTGTCCGCCCTGGCGGGTGCGGGGATCGCCCCGAGCGGCCCGCCCCGCCGGCAACATGGCGCGTCCTGTATGACCTATCCGGTTGGGGGCAAGCCATTCAGGCGGGATGCCGCGACCGGCAGGATGGTGGAAAACGGGTCCTTCCACAGCCAACTCCGCGCCCTTGGGCTTCTGAAGAACAAGCACGTTCCGGCCCCCTATCTTCGCGGCTCGATAGCACAGCGGACTGCGCTCTTGGCGGGACTGCTGGATACCGACGGATGCGTAACCCGCGGTGGTCGCGTTGAGTTCTGCTCGTCGAAACAAACGCTGTCAGAATCGGTGTTTGAGTTGGCCGCGTCCCTCGGTCACAAGCCAACCATGGCGATGGGCGACGCGACGCTATACGGCAGGGTTGTGGGCAAGCGTTGGCGTGTGGCATGGTCCGCGAGGTCCCAGGTCTTCCGGCTGAAGCGCAAGGCCGGCCTCATTCGTGAGGACAGGGCGCAAAGAAACAGGGCCACGCATCGGTATATCGTGGCGGTGGAGCCGACGGACAGCGTGCCCGTGCGATGCATTACGGTGGACTCCCCATCCCACCTGTACCTGGCCGGTCGGGCCATGGTCCCGACCCACAACACCAGGACGGGCGCGGAATGGCTACATGCGGAGGCGATGGCCGGCGATGAGCGCAGGTACATGGCGATCATAGGCAAGACGCCCGGCGACGTGCGCGACGTGATGGTGGAGGGCCCGAGCGGCGTTATGGCCGTGGCCCCCCCATGGGAGCGCCCGGAATACATCCCCTCGAAGCGGCGGCTGACTTGGCCCACGGGTGCGACGGCCACCGTCTACTCGGGCGCCAACCCGGAGCAGACGCGCGGGTTCGGCGGGGACAGGGCATGGTGCGACGAGCTCGCCGCCTGGCGCTATCCGCAGGAGACGTGGGACAACCTGCTGTTTGGCATGCGCGAGGCGAAGCTGGACGCGCCCAAGGTGTGCGTCACGACCACGCCCAAGCCGATGAAGCTAGTGAAGGACATCCTGGCCCGGTGCAATACCGATCCTGCCTGGCGGGTGGTCACGTCCTCGTCCTACGTCAACCGCTACAACCTGAGCCCGCTGTTCTACGATACCGTCATCGCCCCACTGGAGGGCACGACGCTCGGACAGCAGGAGATCCACGCCAAGATCCTGAGCGACGATCCCAGGGCACTGTGGCACCGGGAGACGCTGGACAAGAACCGGGTCCTCCAGGAGCCGCGCCTGTCGCGCATCGTGGTGGGCGTCGATCCCGCCATCTCAGCCACAGCCAAGTCCGACGAGACGGGCATCGTGGTGGCTGGCGTGGACGGCCCGGTATCGCTCAAGCAGCAGGGCTACGTGCTGGACGATCAGAGCGGGCGCTACTCCCCCCAGGAATGGGGTGAGACGGCCGTCCGGCTGTACCACCGCTTCAAGGCCGATGCCGTGGTCGCTGAGGCGAACCAGGGCGGCGACATGGTGGAACACACGATCCGCACCATCGACCCGACCGTGAACGTCCAGAAGGTCCACGCCAGCCAGGGCAAGCACAAGCGATTCGAGCCCGTGGCCGCGCTGGACGAGCAGGGCCGCGTCCACCACGTCGGCATGTTCGGGGACCTCGAGGACCAGATGTGTACGTGGATCGAAGGCGAACGGATGCCCAGCCCCGACCGGGCAGACGCACGGGCTTGGGCGTTGTGGGAGCTGATGCTGGCGCACGAGGCCGATGCCCCGGTCGTGGGCGTGAACTTTGGCGGGCTCGTGCAGTCGAGTCCGTGGCGGCTGTAGGGGAACCGGGTACATACCAGGGGAGCTGGGACGATGGCAGAGCAGAAGATGGACCTGATGGGCGAGGCGGGCGTCAGCGGACTTCAGGTGTCCGGTGGCGTGCCTTCGGACCAGCCCCTGAAGCAGCTCAAGGGCGCCAACGCCGTGAAGGTGTGGGCCGAGATGAGCCGGTTCGATCCCGTGGTCGGTGCGGGCCTGTTCGCCATCGAGATGCTGGCCCGGCAGGTGCCGTGGCGCGTCGAGCCAGGTGGTGATTCGCCGGAAGCCGAGGAACTGGCCGACTTCGTGGACGGCTGCCGCAGTGACATGTCGCACAGTTGGACGGACATGCTGGGGGAGGTTCTGACCTATCTGCCGTTCGGCTGGGAGTGGAGCGAGATCGTCTACAAGGTGAGGAACGGCACGGTCGAGGGCTCGCCCGGCTCCTCGAGCAAGTATGCAGACGGCAAGATCGGCTGGCGCAAGATCGTGGGCCGCGCCCAGGAGACGCGCGAGCGGTTCGACATGGACGACTCGGGCGGCATTACGGCGCTCGTCCAGCGCGACCCGAACAAGGGGCTGGTCCACACGATCCCGATCGAGAAGTCCTTGCTGTTCCGCACGACAACGGCCAAGGGCAACCCTGAAGGCCGGTCCATGCTTGAACGAGCATTCACCTCGTGGTACGCCAAGAAGCGCATCCAGGAGATCGAGGGCATTGGCATCGAGCGCGACCTGGCCGGCTTCCCCGTGGCGTGGGTGCCGCCGCAGATCACGGCGACGGACGCCACTTCGGCCGACAAGACCCGGTACGACACGTTCGAGAAGATGGTCACCCGCATCCGGCGCGACGAGATGGCCGGCGCGGTCATGCCGCTGGCCTACGACAAGGACGGCAACAAACTCTACGACCTGACGCTGCTCACCTCGGGCGGGTCCAGGCAGATCGACACCGACCCCGTGGTCAAGCGGTATGACCAGCGCATCGCCGCCACGCTCTTGGCCGACTTCATCCTGCTCGGCACGGACAGTGGCAACCGCGCGCTGAGTGCGGACAAGAGCGACATGTTCGAGACGGCGATGAATACCGTGCTGGACGAGGTGGCCGAGGTGTTCAACCGCCACGCCATCCCGCGCCTGCTCACCCTGAACGGCTACGGCACGGACGAATGCCCCACCCTAGCACATGGTGGCGTGGAGCGCGTGGACCTGGACAAGCTGTCAAGCTACATCCTGCGGCTGTCACAGGCCGGTGCCCCGCTGTTCCCCGACGACCAACTGGAGGGGCATCTTCGCGAGGCCGCCCGCCTGCCCGCCATCCCGGAAGGCGAACGTGCGCTCCGGCCCCCACCGCCTGAGTCCAAGCCGCCGGTCATTGTAGTGCCCGCGGCTGGCCAGGAAGCGCAGCCCGAGGCTGAAGCCGCGTGACCCTGATCGTGAAGGCCCCGCGCGCTTCACCGCGGATGGACGCGCTCATGCGTGAGACGTTGGCCGTCTATGAGCGCATGGGCATGAAGCTGTACCCGGGCATCGAGCAGGCACTACGCCGCGCGCTGGCCTCCACGAGCATGGCCCGGATAGCCGATGCCTACGAGCGCGGGGCCTTCGCCGCCATCGAGGACGCCGTGGACTGGAAGACGCTCGGCGCCCAACTCGGCCAGGAGATGGGACCCGCCATGCGGGCGGCGATGGAGGAAGGCTCTCGCATCGCCCTGGCCCGCATGCCCGGCACGGTAGGCATGGGCTGGCAGGTGATCGACCCGCTCGTGGTCAACTACCTGAACACGCACCTGCCCACACTGATCCGCGAGGTGGGCGAGGAGACGCGCCAGGCCGTGCGGCTGGCCACCCGGCTGGCCTACGAGAACGGGCTGGGCTCACGCGCCGCCGCTGAGGCCATCCGATCCAGCATCGGGCTGACGCAGATGCAGGCCCAGGCGGTCACCTCGTTCCGGCAGGGCGTGATCGAAGCGGCCAACAACGACCTCGGCGTGGACTACCTGCACGAGCGTTGGGCCATGAGCCGGGACGTGGTGCGGCGTAACGCCCAACTCACGCTGGCCAACGCCAAGGCCCTGGGCGACGCCTACCAACAGCGGGCCATCACCCAGCGGGCTATGACGATCGCCCGGACTGAGGCGGTGCGGGCGGTATCGGCCGGCCAATCGGCGTTCTGGACCCAGGCCATGCGCGAGGGCGCGCTCAACCCCGAGTACCATGTGCAGATGTGGCTTGCCTCGCCGTCGGAAAGGACGTGCTCGGCGTGCATGGCGCTCCACAAAACGACTGTGCCAGTGGGGCAATCGTTCCCCGGCGGTGACCCCCCCAGACACCCCCGATGCTCTTGCGATACAATCATCATCGACACCCGGAAGACCCGGAGCGCGGCAGGCCAGCGGACAGACGCCCGGATCCGCCAGCTTGAGGAGGAACGGGCCACGGCGGAGAACGCGAGACGCGAGGCAGCGGCGGCGCGGGGGGCAGCATGAAGCCTCGCATCTGTGGCCCCTGCCAGATGTGCTGCACCTGGCTGGCAGTGGAGACCATCGGTAAGGCGTGCGGTGTGCCGTGCGAGCACCTGACGGCGCACGGCTGCGGGATCTACGAGATGCGCCCCGATGAGTGCCGGATCTTCACCTGCGCATGGCTGGTGGGCATGGGCGACGTGAGCGTGCGGCCCGACCGGCTGAATGGGGTTGTGACAGCGGCGCCCGAGCGGCAACTGATCGTGATCTTCACGCCCGACCTGGACCTACCCGAGCGGTCGGCCTACGTGCGGAAACTGTTGGCGGTGCAGGGCCGGCGCGGGCACGGCCTGATCCTCGTGAAGGGCGACGAGCCGCGGAAGATCTGGGCCAAGGAGGAGGACATGGAGCGGATCATGGCGCTGTCGGCTACCGAACAGAAGGCGACCGGAACCGATGGCTGAGTACCTATGGGTGGTGCCCGTGAAGGGCGAGAGCGCGCGGTGCCCGGGCAAGAACCTGCGGCCCATGGGACCGGGCTCCTGGCCGATGTTCCTGCGCACGGTACAGGCGGCGCGGGAGTGCGGCGGGAGCGTCGCGTTGGCCACGGACAGCAAGGACGCGCAGACCTGGGCGCCGTGCGCCGCTGGGTGCCCAGTACTGCTTCGGCCCCCCGCCCTGTCCGAGCCCGACGTGAGCGCCGTATCCGTAGTGCTCTGGGCGATGGACATTCTCGGCGTGCCCGATGACGACGAGCACGCGGTTGGCATGCTCCTGCCCACCAGCCCGCTACGCACCGCCGCCACGATCCGCCGCTGCATGGAACTCTGGGGGCGCGATCCGTGCGCCTCGGTCGCCACGGTACGCGAGGTCCACAAGGGCGCGCTCCGCTACGACACCTCGAGCGGCTGGCTCGCCAAGCTCGGGCCACCCCGGAGTCCCGCCGAGCCCTACGCCGCCGGCTGGCCCCCATCGCCCTCGGTCTACGTGAGCACGGGCGGCTGTCAGATCGCCTCGGCACGCACGCTCAGGGCGCAGGGCCGGTATTGGGTGCCCAAGACGCGCCCGGTGGTCGTGGACGCCGTGGAGGGGTTGGACGTGGACACGGAGGCCGACTTCGCCCTTGCGGACGCGTGGCTCTGGCGCAATAGTTACCGTATCGGGCAAGTGACCGAGGCCGCCCGAACCACGGAGGACCCCTGAGCCCATACCTGTTGCGGGAGCCACTGCACAACCTGCGGGTAGCCATCGGCGCCATCTGGCTACCGCTACTCGGGGCCATCGCCATCCTGCTCGCCCTGGTAGCCACGGGCCACGGGATGCCCGCCCCGGAGCCGCTGGACCAGAACGCCCTCATGGATGCCAGGATCGGCGCCTACGAGCGCCGGGCCGAGCCGCTGATGGGGCACGCATCCCAGGTGGACCGGACGTACTGGCGCGACGTGCTGCCCATCGAGGACGCGCTACTCCGCACCGGGCGAGTGCGCGAACCCGCTCTGGCGCGTGTGGCCGCATGGAGCGTGGTGCTTGAGGCTGAACGCAGGAACCTGTCGCCCGCCCTGGTGGCCGCCGTGCTACAGGTGGAGAATCCCTGGCTAGTGCGTGATACCGTATCGTTCGCCGGGGCCGTGGGCTGGATGCAGATCATGCCCCAGCACGTGACGGAGGGGCACCCGTGCGGCACCGACCTGACGAACGGGCCGGTGAACGTATGTTACGGCTCAGCCATCCTGCGGGCGTACATCGGGGAGGCGCTGGACATGGCGCTGCGGGATGCCCTGAACCGCTACGGGGGCTGCGTGCGCACCCCGGGCTGTGAGCGGTACGCGACCAACGTGCTGGCGAGGATGCAGTAGGCCAAATGGTTGAACCTGGGATGTGGGCACGGTATGTTGGCGTGGACACCCGAGCCGGAGCGCGCGGTCGGTTTGGGCCACCGGGTATAGCTCAGAGCGGAGAGCGCACGCGAAACGTGAGGGGCCGGGGTTCGATTCCTCGGTACCCGGTGGCGTCCACCTCAAGGATTGGGTCGGTGCTGCTATGATGACACGGGGCTGGTTCTTGAAGTCGCTGGTGGCGCTGCCGTTCGTGCCCAGCGTACTCGAAAGGCTGGGCACGGTCGAGCCCCCCGCGGCCCCGGTCACGCCCGCGGACGACGGGTCGTGGGTGGTGGAGTTCAGGGGTGCGACGTTCACGCTGGACACCCCCGGTCTACCCGCCTACGCGACGGCCCCCTTCGAGTGCCGCATGGGTGTAGACCATCTGGACAACGGCTGGAAGCGGCCTTGGGTCAGCCCGAGCGGCCAGGACATGACCTACACCTGTCTTGTGCGTCGCGGCCCGATCGACATGGATTGGGCCAACCTCGGGGTGACGGGGTCGCCGCAGGGTATGATTTCGTTGGTCACACCCCGGAGGGTCCGGTGACCACCCGCCGCAGATTCACGCGCGACCCGCAGGCCGGTTGACGGCTTACCGTTTCGGTTATATCTTAGCACCTTGAAGGAACGACCCGACCCGCAGGAAGGAGACTAGCGCCATGACATTGTGACCCTAACCGGGAGCAACTGTCATGGCCGGCAAGAGCGGGAGCAACACGCACGAGCGGGGCAAGCGGGCAGGGGCAAGTGCCCCACCCACCCCGAAGCAGAGAACGGAATGGCCGCAGGCGCTTGCGGCACGGCTCAAGAAGGCTGGGATCAGCACCGAGCCGAACAAGCACAAGAACCAGCGCCGAGGTTGACATAGCGGAGCCGCGCGCGACGGCCCGCCGACGGGGCAGAGAACCGTAGCATGTCGGGCCGCCCGTCCTGAGCAGCGAGTACCGGACCCACGAGACCGGGAAACCTCCTCAGGGCGGGCGGCTTTTTTGTGTGTCCACGAGACACGGAGACGGGGTGCCATACAGGCTGAAGGCCAATTGCGTGCAGGTCAAACGCAAGGGCGGATGGGAAGACATCAAGTGCCACGCCTCGCATGCCGAGGCCATGGCGCACCTGGGGGCGCTGATGACGAACGTGGGTGAGGAGGCCGAGAAGTCGGCCGACGTGGAGCTCCGGCCCTTCGCCATCGAGAAGTTGGACGAGGATCAACGCCTCGTGTTCGGCTGGGCCTACGTGGCCGAGGTGGACGGCGTGGACGTGGTGGACCACTCGGGCGACGTGGTGGGCCAGGCGGCGCTGGAAGACCTGGAACTCGCCTTCTACGACTACGTGCTCGACAGCCGCGAAGCCGACGACATGCACACGCAGCTCGAGGGCGTCGGCAAGCTCGTGGAGTGCGTGGTGCTCACCCCGGCGAAGGCCGAGGCGATGGGCATCACTACCACGCGATTCGGTGCCTGGGTGGGCTTCAAGGTCCAGGACGACGAGGCGTGGGCGAAGGTGAAGCGCGGTGATCGCCGGATGTTCTCGATCCGCGGCGCGGGAACGCGCGAGGAGATGGGCGATGCCTGACCCGAAGAAGCGGCAACTACTGCGCGTCAAGCGCATCGACACGATCGGGCTGGTGGACCGGGGCGACAACCCGGAGGCCGACATCGTGTTCTGGAAGCGGGACCCCGGCACGGCACCCGTGCCCGGCAACGACCCGGACGCGGCACGCGCTGCTGAGCCGGGCACAGCAGACGAGGTGAGGCACATGGAGGATCTGGAGAAGGCCCAGGCTGATGCTACGGCAGCGCGTGCTGAAGCGGATGCACTGAGGGCCGAGGCGCAGGCGAAGGTGGACGCTGAGGCTGCCGCGCTTGCCAAGGTGGCAGAGCGTGAGGCTGAGATCGCCAAGCGCGACGAGCGGATCGCCGAGCTGGAGAAGCGCGAGCGTGAGGCGGTCGAGAAGGCCGAGCGTGACGCGCTGGCCATCCGGTTCGCCAAGGGTGGCGACCTGGGGCACGTGACCGGCGAGGGGCGCACTGACGTGCTGCTCACCGTGAAGCGTGCGGTGGACGCGGACACGTGGACCGCGGTGGAGACCATGCTCAAGGCGGCCTCCGCGCAGATCGAGAAGGGCGGGCTGTTCAAGGAGATCGGCACGGGCGCGGCTGCGGACGGCGAGACGGCGTGGGGTGTGATCCAGGCGAGGGCCGCCGAGATAGTGACGAAGGGCGAGGCGCCCACGCTGGAGCAGGCGATCGAGAAGGTGACCAGGGCCGATCCGGCGCTGGCCATGCGGTACGAGGACGAGCGGAAGGCCCGCTAGGGGCGGGACGGGGCCGGTGGGAGCCCTGCGGGGCTGCCGTCCGGGTGCCGGGAACGGAACAAGGCGGGGACGCCCCCGCCGCTGACGGAGAAGGACCATGTCCTACGAACTCAAGGTGGAGTGCATCACCGGGCAGGCTGCGGCCGACCTGAGCACCAAGCAGTTCAGCGCGGTTGCTCTGGGCTCGACCACGGGCAAGTACAACGTCACCGCGACGCGCGGCGCCCGGGTGGATGGCATCCTGCAGAACGCACCGGCTGCTGCGGGACGGGGCGCGCTGGTGGCGGTCGGTGGGGTCACGAAGGCGACCGTGCAGACGAATATCGGTGGGCGGAGCATCGCCTACGGGACCAGCCTCATCAACTCGACGAAGGGCTATCTGATGGCGTCGAGCACGGGTGGAACTGCGTTCCGGTTCGCACGCGCCGAGGAGTCACTGAGCACCGGCACGGCACGCGGCATCATCGCCGTCCGCATCACCAACGAGGGGCCGACTTCTACGGCTTGAGGAGGATAATCGCATGTCGTATGAGCTTGGCCTGAAGTGCAAGACCTACGAGGCGGGCGCCGACCTGTCGGCCTACCAGTACTACCCGGTGGTCGAGAACAGCACGTCGGGCCGCGTCAATGTGACCACGACGAAGGGCGCCGTGATCGTGGGCATCCTCCAGAACGCACCGAGCGCCGCAGGGCAGGGTGCGCTGGTGGCTGTGGGCGGGATCAGCAAGGCGGTTGTCTGGACTGGTTCCACGACCAAGGCAATCGCATACGGGGACAGCCTGATCCTCGGCTCGACCCGCAAGAAGCTGGAGAAGTCCAGCACGGGCGGGACGGCCTATCGGTTCGCAAGGGCCGAGGAAGCGTGCAGTACGGGTGTGACGGCTGGCATCATCGCCGTCCGCATCACGCATGAAGGACCGACCTCGACCTCGTAAGGGGCCGAACGGCAGGATGGGGAGACGCGGTGGGCTGACTTGGCGGGCCTGGGGACCAAACGCACCGGGACGCACCGCGCACGAGATGACTTTCACACACGGAGGTTAGGCATCAATGCCTCAGCCCACCCAGAACCAGGTACACGTCGACGCACTGTTGACCAACATCTCGACGGCGTACATCCAGAGCAGGACCAACTTCATCGCGGACGTGGTGTTCCCCGCGGTGAACGTGGACAAGCGCAGCAACAAGTACGCGACCTACACCAAGGCCGACTGGTTCCGCGACGAGGCCAAGAAGCGCGAAGCCGGAGCGGAGAGCGCCGGGGGCGGCTACAACCTGTCCTCGGACTCGTACTTCTGCGACATCTACGCCTTCCACAAGGACGTGGACGATCGGACCCGTGACAACGCGGACCCGGGCATCGACATGAACCGGGACGCCACCGAGTTCGTGACGCAGCGGCTTCTGCTCCAGCGTGAGATCCAGTGGGCGTCAGAGTTCTTCGTCGATGCCATCTGGGGCACGTCCTACACGCCCGGCAACCTGTGGTCGTCCTACACGACCTCGGATCCCGTCGGTGACGTGGAGACGGGCAAGACCACCATCTTGAAGAACACCGGGATGGAGGCCAACACGTTCGCCCTCGGCTACGAGGTGTGGACGAAGCTGCGCCATCACCCGGACGTGGTGGACCACTTCAAGTACACGTCCGCGCAGAGCATCACGCAGGACATGGTGGCCGCGCTGCTCGAGTGCGGCAGGATCGTGATCGCGAAGGCGATCAAGAACACCGGGGCCGAGGGTGGCACCGCCGCCTACGACTTCACGCACGGCAAGCACGCGCTGCTCTGCCACGTCGCGCCGACCCCCGGGCTCCTGACCCCGAGCGCCGGCTACACGTTCCAGTGGAGCGGGACGGGGCTCCAGGCTCCCGTGGTGATCAAGAACTTCCGCATGGAGCACCTGGAGGCGGATCGCATCGAGGGCGAGGCGGCCTACGACTTCAAGCTCGTGGCCACCGACCTCGGGTATTTCTTCCATTCAGTAGTCTCGTAAGCGACCACGAGGGGACCAACCAGATGAGCAAGATCCTGACGCATCATGTGACCAAGGCGTTCGAGGATGACGGCGTGCAGCGGTTGCCAGGGGAGTGCGTAGATGCGCTCCCCTGGCGCACCGCCATGGAGCTGGAGAGGCAGCGGTACATCCAGCCGCTACCCGAGGGCGTGCAGCCGGTAGGCGACAACGAAGGTCGCTGGTGGCTCGGCCCCGAGTGGTTGGCGCGCCACAAGCGGACGCCGATGCAGACGGTGCAGGAAGCGGTACAGGGTGCTCTGCCGGACGTGGAGAAGGTCGGCGTGGCACTCTACAGGCTCCCGGACGGCACGAAGTTCCGGGGCTCGAAACGGGAGGCGAGGGAGGCGGCGGCGCAGCTTGTTGGGGCATAACGCATGATCGAGGTAGGGAGTACGCAGGATGATGGAAAACTCCTCCGGTGCGTGCGCTGCAACGGGCCGTTACGCAAGGGGCAGTACGTGGGCTATACGCCGGCAAGCGGCGCGTGGGAACACGATGACGAGCGCGACTGCGCGAAGGAGCTAGAACGTGGTAAACACACTGACTAAGGGGCAGGCGATCGTCGGCAAGCTGCACGGTAACATCGCCGCTACTGCTGGATCCATCACGAGCACGGAGATCGCGGCCAAGGGCGTGTCGGCCGCGAATCTGGCGCTGGCCAACACCAAGATCGCGATCGGCTCGACCGCTGGTGGGGGCGTGGCCTATGCCCTGAGCGGCGACGTCACGATGACCAATGCCGGGGTGACGACCATTGGCGCCAAGAAGGTAACGGCGGCCAAGATGGCGCTGGCCAACACGAAGGTGATGATCGGGTCCACCGCGGGCGCGGCAGCCGAGTATGCGCTCAGCGGTGACGTGACCATGACGAACGCTGGGGTGGTGACCATCGGGGCCAAGAAGGTGGCGGCCACGAAGATGTCGCTCAGCAACACGAAGATCGCCATCGGCTCGACGGCCAGCGGCGGGGTGGAGTACGCGCTGAGCGGCGACGTGACGATGTCCAACACGGGTGCTGTCACGATCGGTGCCAAGAAGGTGACGGCGGCCAAGGTGGCCATCGCCAACACCAAGGTGCTGATCGGCAGCACGGCGGGCGCGGCGGCGGAGTACGCCCTCTCTGGCGACGTTACGATGACGAACGGCGGCAATGTGACCATCGCCGCCGCCGCCGTGACGAGCACGATGGTGGCGGGCAAGGCGATCACGCCGGCCAAGATGGGCTTGGCCAACACGAAGGTCGCGATCGGTTCCACTGCCGGGGCTGGCGCCGAGTACGCGCTGAGCGGTGACGTGACCATGACGAACGGCGGGGTCGTGACCATCGGGTCCAGCAGGGTCACTGCCGGCAAGATCGCGGGCAAGGCTGTGACGCCTGGCAAGTTGGGGCTGGCGAACACGAAGATCGTCATCGGCTCGACTGCTGGTGCCGGTGCCGAGTACGCCCTGTCCGGTGACATCACGATGACGAACGCGGGCGTGACGGCCATCGGCACCAAGAAGGTCCACGGTGCCATGCTCAAGGCCGACTGGTCCACGCTCTCGAACACGACCAAGAGCGTGAGCGCCGTCTCGGTGGCTGCGGTGAACCAGGGCTACTTCATCACCGACGTTGGCACCTCGCTCGGGCTGGTCATCACGGGCGCGGGCGCCTGCATCAGCGCCCCGACGGCGGGCGATTGGGTGAAGTTCACCGTCGCCTCGAAGGGCAGCACCCGGCCGATCCACCTCAAGAGCACGGCGGCCACGTTCGACGGCACGCGCAAGTTCGCGTTGTTCAATGCCGTGGGTGACAGCCTGGTGCTGGAGGCCATCAGCGCGACGCGCTGGATCCCGGTCTTCAACACCAGCGTGACGTACAGCACGAGCACGTAAGGCCGGGAGACAGAAACGGGGGACCACTCGTACACAGGGGACCAAACGATGAACGAGCAGGAGATGGGGGGGGGCGGGACGCAGGAGACGATCGGGGCTCGCGCTACCGTTGACGGCGACTCGCCGGAGGTACTGCGCGGAACCAGCGAAGCGGCGGTGGCGCCGCAGACGATCACCGATGCGCCCCGGCCTCCGTCACACCTGGGGTTGATCCAGGGCGGGGCCGGCGACACGGTAACAACTACGGTACCGCCCCAGCCGTTGACGTTCCGTGGGCAGACATTGCCAGCAGGGGCGCGCGTCGTGCAGGGTGGCGACGGCAAGGCAACGATCCACCTGCCCGAGCATATGGCGATGCCAGCCATGCAGGACAAGCTCGCCATCATCGGCTTCACGCCGAGCAGGGCCGCGGCCCCGTGGGGCGACCCGACTTGGGAGTTCGCCGGCCTCAATGCGCTCTACGTCCACGAAGCCGAGATGCCGCTCCAGCGGTTCACCCGCTGGTTCGATGTTCACGACATGGCCGCGGTGGCAGATGAGCGGCTGAGCAGCTACCGCAAACTCCAGTGCCCCGTCTACTTCCAAGACGTGGTGCCCGGGATGCCGAACTCGGTTCGGTTCCCGAAGCGGGAGATCGAGACGTTCCTGGCCGATACCTACTTCACGAACAGCATCTCGTGGATGATCGGCTGGGGCCTGCTCATGGGCTTCAAGGAGATCGGCGTCTGGGGCGTCGATATGAGCCAGGATCAGGAATATCGGTTCCAGCGTCCAAACGTCGAGTACTGGATCGGGCGGGCGCGCGGGATGGGCGTGAAGGTGACGGTCGCGGAGACGAGCGACCTGCTGAAGGCCTCGCACCAGTACGGGTTCGGCACGGACCACGGACTGCGGGCGAAGTTGTTGGAGCGGCAAAAGGAGTTCAAGTCGCGCGAGGCGGGCATCGCCGCCGAGATCCAGCGGCTGACGCTGGCCCAGGCGACGGTGAACGGGGCGCTCCAGAACGTGGAGTGGATGCTCCAGTCGTGGTGCGTGGCGGACCATACCTCAATGCAGCCGGACGTGGCGAAGATCGCGCCGGGTGCGGCAATCGGCGGAGGCAAGGCGGCATGATCAACCAGGATGTGAGTTGGGGTCCGGGCTACGCGAAGACGGCGGACGCAAGCACGGGGCCGGGCGCGTGGATCAAGCCACGCGGCCTACTGAGCACCTGGGGCTACACGGTGACGTCGGCGGGTAGTACGAGCACGATCACGACCACGGGGCGGCTGGAGGGCACACTGAGCGATTCCACGGCACCCACAGCGGCGGAGATCGCCACCCTGAGCACCAAGACGGGTGTGGGCTACGTGGCGGTCACGGGCAAGCCGGCGCGCCAGGTGCGCTGGAACACGCTGACGCTCACGAGCACGAGTTCGACGGCGCCGAACGTCACGGTGCGCCTGGGCGGGACGCTGTAGGGCGATGGCCTTCACGTATACCGATCCGGGCACGAGCAACCGCGACTGGGTCCGCTGGCGCGTCGGTGATACCGACAGCACGGACCCACTCCAGACGGATGCGGAGGTGGCGGCTGCGCTGGCTACCTACGGCAGCAAGTTCAAGGCGGCCGCCGCAGTAGCGCGGGCGATTGCGGCGAAGTTCAGCCGCAAGGCCGACACCACGATGGACCAGTTCTCCGTATCACACTCGCAGAAGGCCAAGGCGTACTTGGCGCTCGCGGACGAGATCGAGGCCGGGGTCGGGCTGGACGCCGGGCGCGTGGGCAGCATCCAGATCACCAACGCGGACCGCGATACGGAGCGCGACGATACAGAGCGGCCGAGTCCGGCGTTCGCCAGTGGGATGTTCTCTGAGGTGATCCCGCTGATGGACATGGATTCGGAGAGCACCTGATGGCCGCACGTTTCGGCGCGTTTGTGCTTGCCATTCTGGGCTACGATGAATGGACGTGGGAGGATGCGGTTGAGCGCGTCCTTGGCATTGTGACGGTTGTGGCGGTCCTGTTCTTGGGCCTACTCGTGGGGGCGGGCCTAGTCGCTACTGCCTATGGGATACTGCGCACATGGCCGTGAACCCTGACCTCAACGCCATGCTGGACCACTCGGTGAAGATCGGGCGGCCCGCTGAGACGGTGGTCAACGGCGTCACGAAGCTGTCGTTCACGTGGACCACGGTGGGCACGAAGTCCGCCCACATCCAGCCGGTCAGCCCCGTGGAGGTCCAGAAAGTATGGGGCCAGACGGCGCAGGGTGAGCACCAGGTGTTCC
>JBAZUW010000062.1:0-16928 GCA_041661205.1 Phycisphaerales bacterium | reverse complement strand
GTGTAACCCCGCCCGCCGATAGACTCCCAGATGTCAAAGTCTGTGCCCGCGAGGGGCGTGATGACATCCGTCGCGCCTGACACCTCGCCCGTGTCCTGGTCCACAAACGATAGCCGGAGTAGATACTTCCCATCAGCGGGCATATCGAGCGTGCTGTTCCACCGCGCGCTGTAGGTGGTCACGGGCACGGTGATCACGTCGTTGGACTTCGCAATGACGCCGCTGGCCTTCGTGGTTTTGGGCGTATAGGTGAGCGTGATGTCGTTGTGGACGTAATCAATATCCGCGCCGGACTCAATGATCGCCATCGTGTCGCTGACCGTCAGGGACGAGGCCACGCCGGGCAGCGCAAACCACCAGCCCTTGTCACGGTATTTGAGGTCACCGTTATTAGCCTCCCAAAACAGGCTCGTGCCGCCGGAATCAATCACATCCTGGATCGCCGTGAGGCCCGTGGTTTGCTCTTCACTCCACTGGTCGCCCGCCGTGGGGTAGGACAGCACGCTTGCATCCAGGTCGAGTGTTACCGTGCCGTCCGTGCCGCCTTCGAGCGTAGCCGCGCTCACGGTGATGTTTGCGCCCGATTTGCTCAGGCCAATGGCATTGCCCCACGTGCCGCGCGCATTCGCCAGGATCGCCGGTTGCGGCGACGTGACGACGGTAAACCACGCCTCAGTAGACGAAACCGACCAGGACGCCCCCGCGTTCGTGCTGTACAACGTCACGCCCGGCGGGTAGGCATCGACACTCGACCCGCCCCATAACCAGTAATGGTTGGCGGCTTGCGCGTCGGTCGGATACTGAATGATGAAATATTTTGTGCCGCTGGTCACGCCCCACGCGGAGGTGGGTAGGATCGTGTTTATGCCAACGGCGGGGTCTGGATCGGTGGCCGGGGTATACTCCATAGACTTCAGCATACTGTCCGGCGCGTCGCTGCCGTCGTCGCTCCACAGTTCGATGGTAATCGTGCCCGTGCCGTTCCCGCCGTACAGGAATATGTCAATCTCGGTGATGTTGCCCGTAACGCCGGGCACGATCTGCTGCGCGGCCCAATAATCCGCGCCGCCCAGGTTGCCAATGGTTTTGAAATACTCGTTGAAGTTATGCTGTTCCTGCACGTCGCTGGCCCCGCCCGCGCCAGAGGCCGTGACCAGCTCGTGCCGCACGGTGTTCGTGCCGTAGGCCGTGCCCGCGTCGATGTCCGCGTTAATACACGCGATCAGGTTCGAGAGCGTATCGTCGGTGGATGTGCCGATCTTGACCTCATACGCCGCGCCCGTCAGGGTCGTCTTAAACGTGTAGGTGCGCGCCCCGATGGTCACGGCGTCGTTATTGGCGGGCTGCGCCGCAAACGTGACCGTACCCGACGCCGCCACCCCACCGAAGGCCGCCGCGCATATTTTGCGGATTAACGCATCGCTGCTTTGGTCCTCCTGAAGTGGTAGCGCAAGGCGATGGCGTGCCAGCCGCCCCAGGACGCCCTCACACTGGATCTCGACCAGGAACGGCGCGGCCTCTTGCGAAGCCTTAATTTTGCTGATCGTGCCGTACCAGGCATCCCACGTGCTTACGCCGTCGGTGGTCTGAATGCGTACTTTGCGCCCCGGCAGTAGTTTCCCGTAATACGCGCCGCTGCTGTTGTTAATGCTAAAGCGCTTATCGTCATTCCGAACCAATAACGTGCAACTGCCCGGATCTGCCGTGCGGAAATTGATCGGGTCGTAAAGCCCCCGCCCCGCCGCGACTGAAAACACGTAAGCCGAGATGTCATCGCCCGCCGTGGCGTAGCTGTCGTCCGCATCCCAGTCCACCGCAACCTGTGTCGTAACGGCCATCAAACCACCACCAATGCGCCCGTACTTGGGTTGACCTTCATTTTGCGCGCCACGGTCTGCGCGATCTCTTTCGTGTCCAACATCACCGAAATGTACGTGTTGCCCCGCGTTGCACCACCCCCCGCGGGTTGTACCGCGCCGCCCGCGCTGCCCCCGACGCCAAACGTGTGGCCGCCCACCGTCATCAACTCCGGCATCAGGCCCATTGGCTCATTCATTTCGATGAGTTGCCCGGCCCGGAACGCCCCACCCGCCGCAAACCCCGTGGGGCGGTTGATGCCTTTGCCCACGACCGCCTGCGGGGTGGTTTGCGCATCCCGCCCGCCCACCGGAATGTTATAGGGGCGGTCCAACGCCGTCCCGTTTTCGCCGGGGTTAATCGGGATGTAAATGCCACCCGCCGTGCTGTAATCAAACTCGATGTGGATGATCTTGCCGTCCATTGCCATTAGCGCCGCGTCCAGGTAGCCGATCTGCGTCTGGCTGTCGGTTGAGAACGTCTCAATGTAGCGGCTGGACTCAGCCTGGAACGCGGCGATATACGTCGGCCATTCGTCCTGGGCCGCGCTCAAGACGTCCGTGATGTTGCTGATGGTGTCTATGGTGTCGGTGAGCCATGACGGGACGTGCCCGCGCGCGATGCCCGGCGCGGCCTGCTCCATACCCTGCCCCAGTTCCGCCCCGCCGGTGCGCCGCCCGGTTGCCAGTTCCCCCGACAGCGCGTAATCCGCCGCGAGTCCGGCGTAGGTCGGGTTTGCGAACTGTTCGAGCTTGTCGAGCAAAGCGATCACGCCCTGGTAGTTGCCCGCGTTCATGAGCGGGGCGAATAGATCGTTGATGTGCGAGAAGTCCAGGCCGGACACGCGCGCCAGCTGGTCCATATACGTCTGCGCGTCGATCTCCCCATCCGCGAGCCGCTGCGTCTGGGTTTCGAGCAGCCCGGTAAACAACTCCATGCCCGGCGTGGTCTGTCCTAGACTGAGTTCAAGCTGCGCCTGTAGATCCAGCGCCGTTTCCTGCTCGACCTCGAACTCCTGAAGCATCCCGATCACGGTACTGAAAATGTCGGTATCGACGCCGCGCGGTGAAACGCCCGTCAGATCGTCTAGAGAGAGCGCCGTGGCAAGGGTCGGCCCGGCATCCTTTGCGCCCTGTACCAGCTCATTACTGAACGCGGCCCGCGCGCCGCTTCCGGTAATGGACCCCTCGACGCTGCGCCCCACGCGCCGCATCGCATCAGCGTCCAACGTGACGGCATCCGCGAGCGCCCGCCGCGTGGCCTCGACGCTCGCCGGATCGATGCCGAAGTGAACCTGCGGTAACATGGCGCTGGTCGCTGCGCCCATTGCTTCCTGCCACAATCCCATGCTGCCGGGGCCATACAGCCCCGCTTTGTACTGCGCTGTAGATTGGCGCTCGGCATAGTTAAACCCTTCCTCCCAGCGCGTCATCATGGCATCAATGGCGTCCTGGTTTGCTTTGATGCCGGGTAACGTCTGGTAATGGCTGATCCACGCGGGTAACTCTTCCAGGCTAAGGCCCAGTGTGGTTTCAATCGCGGCCTGGCTCCGTGAGGATGGGCCGTTAATCATGTTGTCGTACATCCGCGCGAAGGCGTCGATTTCCACTTGCTGCTGCACGCGAAGTTCGGCCCACTCTTGCGGGGTATATACGGGTAGCCCCAACGCGCGCCGGACTGCCGCCGTTTCCGCTGCTGTATCACGCCCCGTGCCGTACATATACTGCGCGTTGTACGGCGAGTACATCTCGACCATCTGGCGCAACCCACCGGCTTGATCCGCAAATGCGCCGGGGGTCGTATAGAGTTGTGCGTTTTTGCCACTGAGGGCGTCGGTCAGAATTGCAACCGCATCCGCCGCGTCAAGAATTTTATCGGCGGCATATTCGAAGCCTTCCCCGATCACTTTTCCAACGTCAGTCTTGAGTTCAGAAAAGCGCGTGCCCAGCTGGGCCGTGTTGTTGCCTACCTTGAGCAGGTCATCGCCCAAAATATTAGCCTGCTTGTCGAGTTCCTCCATCACGGCGGTTTTGAATGCTTCCTCGGTTGAGATGCCCGCGATCTCCGCCTTCAGTTCCGCCACGCGCGCCCGAACGCCGCCCGCACTGATGCCCAACTGGTCAAGCCGCATGTACGACATATTGGAGAGCGTGAGTTGAATCTGACTTATGGCCTCCGACGTGCCGCCTAGCTTGGGGTTAGCCGCGCTGATGATCGCTACCGTGCGGGCGAATTTTCCGGCTTCCTCGGCTGTGTCCGCGAGGCCGAAGCGCATCAACTGGTAGGCTTGGGCGCTGGCGTCGGCTTCTGTGATCGCGCCCTTCGTGGCGTCCTTCAGGGCTGAAACCCACTTCTCAGCTTCCTGCGCGCCGCCCGCCATCTTTTCAAAGGCCAGTTCGGATCGTTCGGCGTTAAAGCCCATCTGCGCCATTTGCGACGCCTGGTTGACAATGCCCTCAACACCCTTGAAGGCCATCATTGCGGCATTGCCCATGAAGAACAAATTCTGTGCCGCCCCGGTTACAGACGACGCAAAGCCGCTCATGCCGCCGCCTGAGTTGGCTGTTTTGCCAAACTTCGCGGTGGCGTTCTCGGCTTTGTCCAGGGCGTTAACGTAGTTGTTAATGCCTTTGGAGTAATTGTCGGTGACTTCGATCCTGATCTTCTTAACGCGGTCTGCCACTTACAGTAGCCTTCCGTTCTGCAACGCAGAACCTAGCTGAGTTCGAGCAGCGCCAGCAACGTCTGCGCGCTCACCGTTTCCGCTGTCAACTTCCCCCGGTCGTTCTTGTTCTCCACGATGCCCCGTACCGTCTCCCGGATCTCCTGCCCCCGCCGGTACTCCCACGCCAGCCAACGGTTTTGTTCCTCGTCCGGCAGGGCGTAAAACTCCGCCTCACTCCACCGCATCCGACTCAACAAGCGGTACAGTCGTTGTTCCGGCGCGTTGAAAGGGGCGCAGGCGCACGGCGTCCTCCGCGATGCCAATGAGCATCCCCACGGCGCGCACCAGCCCGACGCGCGCCCACGCGGGCAGGGTATCCAGCGCGGCGATCCGCTCGTCTTCCGTGTCACCGGGGATGTCCGTCGTCCACGAGGCCAGCAGCACGCGGGTTTCGAGCAGCGCGTTACGGTCGGCCATCGCCTGTTGGTGGCCCGGATCGGCGTAGTTGTAGATCTCGTGATACCCGTCCTCGTCCTTTTTGATCTCCTTGACGGGCGGCGTGGGCGGGTTGCCCAGACTGCGCCGGATGCGCAGCAATTCCGCCTGGGTGATAGCCCGCATTTCAGCGACCAGCACCTCACCCGCCGGGTCCTCGATCTCAAACTCGTAATGCACCACGGCGAAGTCCGCAAACGTCGCGTGCTTGGGTGTTGCGGCCTGGGTTTTGCTCATGGGTACGCGCTCCATATATTGGCGTGATAGGTCATCAGCTGGCGGTAGGCGTTCCCGTCCTGGCCCGCCACTTGCAGGGCGTCCATCCGGCCCGAATACAGGAAGTGCCCCGCCGATCCCGCCGCGCCGCCCGTCAGCGCATGTTTGAAGTGGGCGTGAACCGCCGTCTTTGCATCAAACATGCGCTGTAAGGCGCTGGCGTCGGGGCAGTACAGGCTCCCCACGGTGACATCGACGCGCTGCCCCGTCAGGGTATCGTGATAGGCCAGATCCAGGCTCCGGCTGTTGTAATACCCGTAGGCCATGCGGACATTGGTCTGCTCCGCATACGCGACCAGCGCCGAAGACGCCGATCCGGTCCACAGGTACACGTTGCCTTCCGGCCATACAAAGGACTCGCCCATCTGTGCGACCTTTCGTGGCTAGCCCAAATAGCCTGAAGCAGTGGCCCCGACCATCCCTAACGCCACGCACTGGAAGGACATCGTGTTCTCCGTCTCGCCTTCCTGGAACGACATGGAGTTAGGCACAACGCCGTGGAACTGGTGGTAGATCGCGGCCCCCTGCTCCGGCGCGGTGCTCTTGTATTCCAGGTGCAGCAGTCCCGGCACGGAATGCCCGGACCCCGGCGCGGTGACGTTCGGATAGTTGGCCGTGACCCCGTAGGCCACGTTGAAGGTCACGGTGATCGGCTGCTTGCTGACCAGCTTGTGATGGGTCGGTACGCCGCGATCCATGATCTGCTGCGTGGTGCGCCCGCTGTCAAACGTGAAGCTGCGGCAGTAGGCCATGACTGCTGAGGCGGGCGCGCTGGCGGTGGCCCATGTGGTCCCGCTGCCCGACGCATACACCCACGACAACTGCCCCTCTAGTGCGTTGCGAACTTCGGTCATAGTGCTAGTTCCTTTCGGTCCAATGGTAGTAGACCAAGATACGCTTGCGTTCAATGTCGGGGTTCGGATCGGGCGTGACCGCCATTTCCTCTGCCCGTTCAATCACGATCCGGTACGTGAGCGCGGCGGGCGCGCCCGCGCTCGTGTAGAAGTCGTAGATCGGGATGCTGCCGCCGGTGGCGAGTAGGTTAATTACCGCGCGGGTGACGGCATCCCCCATTTGCGCCAATTGCGCGCGCCACGACGTAGCCGACCGCGACGTCCAGCAGTTCACCTCTGCGATGCCAAACCGCCGCCGCCCCTTTTTGCCGCCGTCTACGTTACCGCCCTGGAAGCCCACTACGTCACTCCCGGCGGGCAGGTGGTGGATGCTCCACTGCGGCGGCGCCAACGCCTGCTCGGGGTGGTTGACGTTCACCGTGGCGGTAAGCGCCAGCGGCGGCAGTGTGCCGAGTAGTTGTCCGGCCATCCACGCCGTTACGCTACCCTCGACGTTGTATACCCCTGTATCGTGATCCAGCGTGGTCATAGCCGCCCCAGTCGCTCGTCAATGCGCTGATCTATCGCGCGCTGCGCCGCCTCTTCCGCCGCGTCGATAAACCCGGCGGGCGCTTGCAGGCTGTGCCCGTCGTTCAGCGCCCCGATGTATTCCACATTGCTGCCCTGCTCAATCGTCAGGCCCTCGTCTGTCTCTTCCCAGGCCGCGTCTGCGCTGCTTGCGCCAGTCTCCAGCGAACGCAGATCGCCCGGCGTCCAGTGCCCCCAACTCGCCCGTGCCCGTCCGGTATCGACGGGCATGGCGTCCTTGATGCGCCGCTCCGCCGCAAACGACACGGCGCGCAGATCCGCTTTGACGGCGCGAATGAATAGGCGCGCAGCGCGGCGTTCCTCGCGGGCATCGTCCTTGAACGAGTCGTAGGACACTTTGACGCGCATCAGTCCTTCAGGGCCTCCATCTCGATCATGAACTCGACCATTGCGTTCAGCTCCCCGGTTGCCATCGTCCACAACTCCTGCACGGCGTCGGGGGCCGGGGTATAGTCCCCGCCGCCGCGCCGCTGGCGCAGCACTTCCACCGCGCGCTGATGCGGGCGAAAGGGGATCATGCTCAGGTCCACCTTCCACCGCCCGCCCATGCGGTAGGCGAAGGGGCTGCCGTTGTCCTGCGACTCGAAGTAACCAAACGTGGCAGGCGTCAGGTAGCGCGTATGCGTCGGGTCGCTGATGCCGCCGTTGCTCCAGGCATACGGGACCAGGATGTACGCCTTACCGCCGGGCTTCATGATGCGCCACAGTTCCGAGAACCACGCAAACCAGCCATCCTGATACAGCGGGTGGTGCGCCACAAACTGGCCGCGCTCTACCACATGGTGCGGGATGTGCTCGGCGATGTGCGACGCAATGGCATAGTCGTAAGTGTTGTCCGGGATGAGTTGTGCAATTTCACGTCCGTCTTTTTTTGACGGAACCCCCATACGCCACGGGTAATCGAACAGGTCCACCACCACATTCACGCCCTCGAAGGCGTTCCAATCGGCGTTGTCCCATTGAATGTCCGGGTCCGTGTACAGGTGCTCAGGAATGAGCACGTGATGATCGGGCCGGTCGCAGGGCAGGATGATCTTGCCGCAGCCTAAGTTAATTCCGCGTTTCACTTCGACGCTTCTTTCTCGCGCTGTTCCGGCGCGCTTTGGGCTTCCGCCCAGTCCACAATCCGTTGCAGCCGCGCATCCCACGTGCCCGACTGCGCCCACGCTTGCCCCGCTAGAGCAATTGCTTCCGCATCTGCCGGATGGCTCACGGCCCACCGCACCTTGTCTGCCGCCTCGTGGGGCGTGGCGACCATCAGGCAGTTCTCCCCATCGACTAACCCCGCCGCCTCGCTGTCAGGACACCAGTCCATCACCAGCAAGCAGCCCATCGCGGCAGTTTCCCAGAGACGCATGGCAAGATCCCCATTCGCGCTGCGCACCAGCGAGATCCGCGCATCCTGGTAAATGCCCGCGTACTCGTCATAGACCGGCCCCGTGCCATAGGCGATCCGCACCGTGCCGGGCAGCGCTTCGAGCACCGCGTAGAGCAGTTCCGCCCGCGCGTTGTACAGCACCCCGATCAGCGCCGCGTCATACTGGCGTTCGGCCCACGGCTTGCCGGGGGTGAACACCACCGGGTCATAGCCGCACAGCAGGTGCTCGCACGCCGCATCCCACGGGCGCAGGCACACGCCCTTGTGCGCCAGGAAGAACCGATCCGCTGCGTACTGGGCGTAGTTCCTGACGTGTGAATCCACGCCGTAGACTGCCACCGGGCAGGTATAGCCCTCGGCCACGTCGCCGGGCAAGTGAGCGTCCATAATGAGCACGAGATCGGGCGTCCAGTCGTCTTCGGGCGCGGCGGGCGTCCAGGCGTAGCGCTCGTCAACCACCTGCCCCCAGAGTTCCGTGCCCACCACCGGACCGGTCACGCGCACGTCATGCCCCAACCGCACCAGCGCATCGTGCGCGTAGCGGGCGGAGCAGACGGGATACATAATGGCTTTCAAGAGTACGTTCATGCGTTGCGCTTTCTCCGCTTGTGCGGCTAGGCCCAAAAGTGCTCACGGATGAATCGAGTATCCGGCTGCACGATCCCGGTGTCAACCCACTTCTCCTTGAACCGCTTCGCACTGGACTGGAAGTACGGCGATCCTCCCGTGCTGCCCACTTCATGCACCATGCGGACACGCGGCTCGTGCCACACCTGCCAGCCCGCAAGCTGCGCGCGCACAGCGAGATCTACATCCTCGAAGTATGCATGGTAGCCCTCGTCAAACCCGCCCAGCGCGCGCCACATCGACGCCCGCACGACGAAGGCCGCCCCGGTGATCCACTCCACAGCGCGCGGCGTCGCAATTGGCTCCCAGTCGGGATTGCTGAAGCCCAGCGCCACGTGAACGGGCTGGGACGCACCATCGTATTCGCCGCCCACGCTCTGCACGCGCCCGTCGGGGAACAGCAGCGTTGGCCCGACGATCCCGCACTCCGGGTGCTCGTCAAATAGGCTCACGATTTGCCGGTCCCACCCGCGCTGCTCGGTGTACGTGTCCTGGTTGAGCAGCATGATAAACTCGGTCGTGGCGCGCCGCGCCGCCGCGTTTGCGCTGGCTGCAAACCCCAGGTTCGGACTGTTGCGCTGGCAAACGTCCTCGCCAAACAACAGCGGGCCGTTGTAGAGCGGGCTGGCGTCGTCCTGAATCAGCACGCGCGTATGCGCCGGGTCGGTGGTGGCCTTGAGCGCCTGATGGCAGCGCATCACCTTATCGAGCGCGTTGTAGGCCAGGATGAGTACGGTCAGTCTAGGCGTCATCGCATCACCCACAGTCCACATAAAACGTCACGGCCTCGCCTGACGCGATCTGTACGGTCCACTCGTAGTCCTTGCTGCCATAGCGCGCTGTAACGCGGTAGCTGCCCGACTTTAGCTCGTAAGAGCTGTACGTCTGGTGAACATACGGCTCGTCCGTGTTCGTGAAGCGCTTGTTAAACTGTGACTGAACCGGCAGCGGTAGCACCTTGCCATAGTAGTCCATCTTGACCGGGCCGGGCGCGTACACGTCCACCCAAACCTCGGTGCGGTGACTGCCCGAAATGGCAACGTCAATATCCAGCGATCCGCGCTGTGTGGTGCTGTCGAACCTGCACCCCGTCTGCGGCGCTGTCCGGGCCGTAGCTCCGTCCTCGGCGGGGACCACGCAGCCCACCAACAGCAGCGCAGCCAACAGGCATAAGGCGATCAATAATGCGCGCGTTGTCATGCCCAGCGCTCCCCCCAAATGGCAAACGGGCGATCTGTCGGGATGACTTGAACGTGTTCCCGCATCCACCGATCTACCCGTTCGGGTGTCCACAGTGTGTCGGCCTCAGCAAATGACGATTCTTCGTCTTTGCCCGCCGCCAATGCCGCTGCTATCGCGCTATCCAGTGACTCGGCCAACACCGCCGAAAAGACGTAGTAGTAGTCATCTACGTAACCCGACCAGATGTACAGGTTTAGCCCGTTCACTGCTGCCCCCGTCCTGCGGCGATCATGACGCCTGCGTTCACAACGTCAGGCGCGGTGGGTTGCGGCACATTTGGGGGCGCGGCACGTTTGGCGAGCGCGTCTAGAATGGCGCGCTCAATGGCCTCAGACGCCGCGTTCCACGGGCGCGTTTTGGCCCACTGGCTGGCGCGTTCGCTCATCGCGCGCAACTCGGCTGGGTGCTCATACGCCCACCGGATCTGCGCCGCGAGGTCATCCAGATCGGCGTTGAAGTCGCGCGCCCCGCCCCACGTGCCCATACGTGCGGGCGCAGCCTTAATCAGCAGGCCGTGTGCGCCGCCGCCCGTGACCTCGCGGCCTGAGCAGTAATCGTTTGCCATCGTCGGGCAGCCGGTCGCTGCTGCTTCGGTATGGGGCAGCCCGTAGCCCTCACGGTGCGCGATCACGCCGTGCAGGTCGAGCAGGTTGTAACGCTCGTTCAGGCCCATCATGCCCGCGCGCACTGCGTCCTCACGGTAGCGGATGCGAGCCGGATCGACGCCCAGCGCCTCCACCAACTGCGCCGGAATGTCCCACCCCGCCGGGCTGGCCTTGTCGCAATCCAGGTACAGGAAGGCATCGGGGATGTCTTTCAGTGCGCGCCACCAGCCCTCAATCAGGCCGGGGAAATCTTTGCGCCCCTGATTCATTGCCATCATGCCCACGACAAATGCCTCGCGCGGCAGCATCAAGCGATCCCGCAGCGCCGCGCGCTGGTCATCGGGCAGGCGGTGGAACTCGGCCATATCGACGCCGGGCGGACACAGCGACGCCCGCACACCCGCATCCTTGAGCGCTTGCACGCCGAACTCGGAGATCGTCATCAGGGCATCGAAGGATCGCGCCGCCGTCAGCCAGCGCCTATCGACTGGCGTGCCGTCAATCGGCGTGAGGCCCACAAAGGCCGTCACCGACCAGTCGATCCCCGTGGCGAAGCGCACCATTTCCAGGTATGGGAAGTCCTGCCCGACCAGCACCACATCCGGCTTAATCGTAGCAACCAGATCCGTCACGGCGCGCCCGTGGTCCTTGCCCTGAAGGGACGACACCCAAAAGGGTAGGCCCAGTGGCAGCAGCCCGTCGTACTGGATGCACGCGCCCATGACCTCGTGCCCGCGCTGCGCCAGATGCGTTCCGGCGGCGCGCAGAATGCGCCCAAAGCCGGTCGGGATGAAATCACCGAAGATGAAGACTTTAGCCATTGCTATGCATCGCTTTCTGGTGCATCTTCGCCCGACTCCCCAAGCCATTCAACCGTGATGCGTACGCGGCCAAGTTGGTCTATCTTTGGGTTACGTTCTCCGGTGAAGTGCTGAAACAATCGCTCCAGCAATGGGTCGTCCTTAATTGCGATCTCGCTATAATCCCAAGTCAGCACGCCCTCAACCACGAGCGGTCCGGCGGCGCGCATATGCGCTTGCAGTGCTAGGCGTTCGGCTTCTTTGGCCGCGACGCTGGCCTGCTCCTGCGCGGCTTGCCATGCCTCAATCGCCGCAATTGCTGCAACTCGGCTCTCCGCCTCAACCTCGTAGATCGTACCCGTCGCCGCTAATCCAGTTGCGTTTGCCATGAAGCCTTCATATCGCACGAATGGCGTGTCACTATCAGCGTATGGTCCCAGCCATGCCACTTCCACTGGAAAGTTGCGCGTTTTAATGTCGGCCTTTGCGTCATCAAGACTTGCAAACGATGCTGCGCTGTATTGACGCGGCGCGCCACCAATTGCCCATACGGAGAACCCCGGAACTACGTACCACCTAGACATCACTGCACGTCTTTCTCGCGCATCTGCGCGCTACCCGGCGTCTCCGCGCCGGAGTACCGTTCTGTACCACACTCTGCCGCCCAAATGCACGGGCAGGCTCTCCCCTTCGACGCGGTAGGTTACGCCGCGCCAGACCATCTCATCTTGTGGCCCCAGCGAATGCAGGGTACTTATTGCGGCGTCCCCTGCCATGACCAGACCGCCGGGCGTTTGCATCTCTTTCGCGTTCGGCGTAGCCCAGAGTCCGGTAACGACTTGCTCCCGGTAATACAGGGTTGTGCCCACGCCCGCCCATACCCCGCTGGCGCTGGCAGTTGCGGCGCTGATGTACTGCCGCCACGTACCCGTTTCGCCCGCGTAGTCAAACACCTGCGAGAACTGCGGGGCGATGCGTGCCGTTTGTGGGCCTCGATAGGTCATTTAGTCCACCCGTACGCCCGCGCTACTGGACGCGACATCACAAGCCGCTGCGCTTCATGTATTGCGTGAGTAAACTCCGCCTGATGCATCGGGTGCTGAATGGGCAGCTTGTTATAAGAGTTCACCGCCTCAACGAGCAGATCTAAAACCGCCTTTTCAGCGAGTGTCAACAGCTCCGGTTGCAAGGTCACAGTTAGTCCTCCACCCACGACACAAAGCCGCCGTCCATCAGGTCATTCGCGGCGATCTCATGTACCAGTTGATCGTGCAGCGCCAGCAGTTGCGCTTGTGCCTTCGTGTCATCGTACGTGACGCCATCGGGAGCGGCCCAGCTTGCGCGCTTCAGGCTGTCAAACATCAGCACCCTGCACGCCTCCAACGCCGCCCCCGGCACACCACTACCGACTGCCGTAAACTGCCCGATCTCTCCATCGCTAAAGGTGCTGTGAACGTACCGCACCCGATACGCGCTATTGGCGCTGATGACGCCGCTGAACGACACAAACCCGGTTGGATCAAACGTCGCGCCCGTGGCGGACCAGCTTGACCCGCCCGCGCCCGGCACGTAGGCCGACGCGCTCACCACATTACGATGCGGCAGCGCAAACGTGACCGCCGTGCCGTCGCCGTGCTGGGTCAGGTCCGCTACCGTGGGCAGGTCCTGGATGCGCAACCGGGTTTGTGCGAGCACGTCAAGCGTCATATTACGAGTCCTCGTCCCCCTCGGCGTCGGTTTCCGCCGGGGCCGCCTGCCCTTCTGCCTTCGGTTTTTTCTCGGCCTTTTTGGGCGTATCCGGTCCGGCCTTCTTAGGCCTATCCGGCTCAGTCTGCGTCTCTTGCAGCGCGGCCATGTCTGCGGTCTGCTTGTCGATGGTCGCCAGCGCTTCGGTCAGCCGCTTTTCGAGGTCGCCGATCTTGTCGGCCAGCCCTGCCTGCTGCGCAACGGTGTCCTCGTTGAGCTTGTCCTGCGCGGCCTGTTTCTCTTCGGCCAGCACGAGGTCATAGACGGACTGCGCGCCGTAGGCGTAGTCTTTCAACCACTGCGCGGGCGTGAAGCCGGTGTGCTTGCCCATCTGCTGGACGTTGACGAGGTAGTGCTTATAGGGGCCACTGAGCGCATTCAGCGCGCCCGCGTTCTGGCCCTCTTCGAGCTTCAGCGCCTCGGCAATACCTGCTTCCAGGCGCGCGATGACCTTCTGGCCTTCCGGCGTGATGGCCCCGTTCTGAACAAATTCTGTCGCCATGCCCTATCCTTTCGTAGTGGGGCGGGCAGTTCACCCGCCCCTGATTCAACGAATCGACTAGCTGACGGTCGGGGCGGTCGTGGAGTCGCTGAAGAACCACGCGCGATCATCCACAAAGCCCATGCCGTAGTACCCACTGATGATGTAGCGGATCGCGTTGTTGATCAGCCACGCCTCGGACGTTTCAACCATGCCTTCCTGAAGCACCTGCCACGGCTCGACCGTCTGCACGACGAACGAGTACACCGTCGAGTCACAAACGCCCCACTGGTACGAGGTGCCGACCCACGGGCTGATGACGATCTTGTCCAACAGGCCCATGTACGGGTTGTATTCACCCGTGCCGCGCACTTCAGCCGCCGCGCTGTTTGAGCGCACGATCCGCTCGGACATGAGCATCTGCTTGACGGGGAACTCCATCTTCGGGGTGGTCCAGATGGTATCGGCCTTGTAGCCGAGGTACTGGCCGCTCTTGCGGTCCTTCGAGGTGCTGACGGTGGTCAGCGCCGCATCCAGGCCCAGCGCGTTAAACGTCGTGGTCACTTGATTCGCGCCCGTGTCGTTGTCGCCGGTGGTGCTGTTGCGGGTATAGTTGGCGGTCGTGGTGATCGCGGCGTAGAAGTCCGACTCTTCCGTGACCACCGCCGAGCGGCCCAGCCCTGATGCGATCTGCCGGACTTTGCCGGTGCGGTCGAACTTGATGTCATCGCCCGTCACCTGGACGCCCATGCGGTGCAGGTGGTTGGTGATCTTCGTGCCGCCGTCAAAGGAGCCTTCGATGAAGGGCACGGGCGAGCCGGATGGAACGACCGGAATCACGCCAAAGCCCGCATCGCGTAGGTATTCCTCTTCCTTTCTACCGCTGGTTTCGGTGCGCGCCAGCAGGCTCCAGGTGCGGGGCATCTGGCGCATCTGCTCGAACGCCATGAAGCGGATGCCGTCACGCAGCATATTCGCCGCGTCCGGCTTGGAGACTAGCGCCTCGATCAGAGACATCTGGAACGGGCTGTTCTCACGCCGCGTCATCTCAATGAGCGGATCGTAGTCCAGCGCAAGCGGCTGGTTATAGTCCACCGCTTCCTCACGGAAGCCGGTGATCTGGTCATTGATACCGCGCTGGATGCGCAGCACACGGACGCGCGGGGCGGCCTGGGTCGTTGCGTTCACCATAGTCATTGCCGGCCTCCCCTATACGTAGTCCGGGCGCGCGGGCATGAGCAGAATATCCAGCTCCGCCGAGTTCGCACCCTTCGCCACAAAGTTGACAATGGTCGCAATGCCGGAGGCGTGAATGATCGCCGCGCCCGTGGGGGCTACCCCGGCGGTGGCAATCAACTGCTTCGCCGCTTGCGCCCATAGTGCCCCAATACCCGTCTTGCCGGTGGGGGCGGCAACGCCCGATCCGGTAGCCGAGGGGTACACCGACTGGCCCAGCGTCCACGCCGCCGCGCCCGATGCGCCCGACACGCGGAAGATCCCGCCCACGGCGTACAGCAGTGCCGAGGCCGTGACCACGTTGCCGAACGAGTCGTACTGGGGGTTGCTTTCGAGCGCCAGCCCTGCCGCGCTCGCCTTCTCTTCCGGCGCGGTAATGGCCGCCGCCAGAACGAAACTGCCAGAGTAGATCAGCGGGTCGCCGACGTTAATCACCGCCGTCGCGGACGCCCGTTGCAGCTGGTAATCCAGCGTCTTCGGCCATCCGTACACCGCTGCCTTTGCCGTTACTGCCATCAGGTTCTCCCTTTCCCCGCACTGCCGTAGACGCGCTTCTCCCAGGCCGCCTGATCTTCATCCGGTGCGGGCAGTGGGTTAAAGGCTTCCGTGACGGGCACGGCCACGTGTTCGTTACGGGCCATGCCTGCCACCGTGACCTTTGCCGCCTTGCGCACCGTCGAGGCTTTGCGCCGTTCGCGGTCCAGAATCGCGGCCCAGTCTTGCGGGGGTGCGTTTAGAAGTTGCTCACGAAGATCGGCCTCCCAGTCTGCGGGAAGGCCCGCGCGCCGTAGCTCGCTGTCCAGGGTGGCTTCCAGCCCCTTACGCACCAGGTCCGCCTCTTTCGCGGCGATCTGGGTATGCAGGCGGGCATGTTCGGCCTCTTGAAGCGCGATACGCTCTCGAAGCGCGTCCATCTCTGCGCGGGTGGCGTTGGCCGTAGCCATCGCGTCATCACGCTCTTTATACGCGGCAGTCACCTCTTCCGTCAGGCGCACCTTTTGCCACTGCTTTTTCAGGCGCTCGACGAACTCCGGTCTTGCCACGACAAATTCCTCGAAGGTCAGGTTTTGCAATAGCGCGGTCGTCAACTCGTCATCGGCGCTGGCTACTAGGGACAGAAACTCCCCTTTTGCGGCGGCGAGCGTTACGTCATCCACGCTTTCGACGGCGTCAATGCTTTCCACCACCAGCTTGCCCTCTGGGTTGTGCCGCGCTTTACCTACGGCGTTAATCGATCCCCCCAACCAGCCCTTAGGCGCGCGCCCCTCCACCACGTCTAGTACCATCAACCAGACGTCTTCACCTGCCTGATTGCGAGAGAAATGGCGCGTGCCATATAGTCCGTCTTCCTCCACCTTCACATCGACAATCCAACCCGTCTTTTCGCGGACCTTGCGTCCGGGCCGCTCCTTGCGCTCCTGCGGCGTCGGGTGATCGGCAAACGTGCTAATGCCCTCGAACAACGGCGCGGCGCGCGTTAAAACCTCACGCGGGTAAGCTCGGCCATTTTTCGAGTCCCCAACGCCAATAACGCGCTGGCGCACCGCGCGCCGCTCTCGATCTACCTGTTCGGTGGTAATGCCGCTCATATCTAGCGCTTCCACCAATACAGTGGTTTTGGCGGGCGGGTCCTGACTTTCGACCGCTTCGTACGCCTCGTGTGCCTCGCCCGGTTCGCTGCCCATCTCGCGGCCACGGTTCGGGTTGCCCTCGCTCGTGTCCGCCACCCACGCATTGACCGTCGATCCGTCCGGCGTTACGGCCCAGCGCTGGCAGATCCCCTCACGGCTAATCGTCGTGGGCGCGTTGACCACGAGGTGACAGGGCATCGTGTCGGGCTGGTCGCTGAACCAGCGGCAGTTGCCACAGGACTGGTCGAGTACAGGCGACTGCGGTAAATAGCTGACTTCCTTCTGGAATAGCAGCGCCGCCTCCTGCATGTCCGCCTTTTAGGTGTGTGCCGTTTGTTTCCCCATCCCCACATTTCACTTTCGCGGCGTCATGCCGCTGCTTAAGCTGCGTTCAGTTTCCCGGCGTCGCTTGCCTTCTGCCCAGCCAGCCCGCCGTCCACCATTGCG
>JBAZUW010000061.1:0-17679 GCA_041661205.1 Phycisphaerales bacterium | reverse complement strand
AGCAAGTCCCACGTTTGTCCAGTCCACCTGGCGAACTCATACAGATCTCCCGTGCCCGTGCCGAAGCTTCCGGCCAAGTACAGCGCGGGGCCTGCACCGTCGTCGAAGACCGTGAGCGAGTATCCCGCGGCGTTGTTCCCGCTTGGCGCCGGAGGAGGCAGCACTTCCCACGCCGCCCCGTTCCAACGGGAGACCAAACTCCCCGCGGCATTGAGGGGGTCACCCGCGACGTAAAGTTGCGTTCCTCCGCCGCGACCATCGTCAAAGACGCAGATCGCGCGCCCCGGCGGGTTGAGGTCGCCGACCGCATTCCACTGCTGGCCGTCCCACATGGCAAAGTTCATGATCGGGCTGCCGGTCGCGTTGTAGGCCCGAAAGCCAAAGCCGCTGGCGTAGAGCCTTGCGCCTCCCGGCGAGTTCGCGCCCAGGTCAAGGCTGGCGATCGCGTTGGCGGTGCCAGAGGTTCGGTAGCCGACGCCGTCGGCTGTATGGCCGCGATATCGCCCTACCGAGTGGGTGACGCTGACCGGATCGGCCCGCCCGAAAGACATGCTGTTGCCAGCCACGTAGATGGCCTCGCCCGAGCCGTCATCGTGCACGGCCATCGCGTTGATCATCAGTTGCGATGGGCTGTATGGACTGGGCAATGTGGTGAATCCCGGCTCAAAGCCGGGAAGTAGGCCGCACGTTTGTGCCTGGACAACGTTTCCAAGCCCGAGCACACAAAGGGCGATAGCAACGCTCAGTGGACGCATCAACTGCATGATCATGATCCTCGGTGTTTGCCTGTCACTCTGAATCGGGTGCGTGGTTTGCACGCTGGCGCGCACCCGCTTCGTCGCCCGTGAGGCGAGCGCTGAGTCACTCACTCATGACAGGTGTACTGGCGCGGGCGAGGGCGGGTTGCAGCTCAGCCGCCGCAAGCGCCGCCCGCGACGACATTAATCAGCACGTCGACATCGCCCATGTCGGTCGTGCCATCGTCGTTCAGGTCCGTGCGTGCGCCGGTGGGGTTGGCGCCTCCGGCGGCGACGTTGATCAAGTAGTCGATGTCGCCGGCGTCGACGTTTCCGTCTTGATTCAGGTCAGGGAAGCATGCCGGGGGGCATCGACGGATTGCGACCAGGTTTTCTCCGACGATCACGTTCGCGTCGGTCAACGATGGCTGCGAACCGGGCAGGCTGAGGCCCGTGTCCGCGAAGAGCCCGTACAGGTACAGCGTGTTGCCCAGGACGGCGAGGGTGAGCTCTGAGTTGGGCAGGCCCGAGATTGACCGCGTGTTGATGTCGAGTACGGGTTCCCACACGCCGCGCCGCCAGCGTGCGAAGCCGCGAATGGTCGGATTGCCCACGCGCATCAGGTCTCCCGCGACGTACAAGGCGGGCCCGGAACCATCGTCGAAACTGGCCAGACTCAGGCGAACGTTTGAAGTGCCGAACCCCGTCTGCCCGAGCGATTCCCATGCATTGCCGTGGAGCCGTGCCAGGCGGCTGGCTGGCGGCTGGTTGGGAAAGGTTGCCGTGCCCTCAAACCCGACATAGAGGTTTGGTCCATCGCCGTCGTCGTGTACCACCATCGCGGTGGGCGGGCCGGGAAAGGTGACAGTGGGCCCATAGGGCTGGAAGGTCACGCCGTTCCAGACGCCCACGCCGGGGGCGGGAAAGTTGCCGGTGAGGAAGAGCTTTGGCCCTTGGCCAACATCCCCCACCATCATCGCCTTGGGCTGACCGGTGTAGATCACCATCCACTGTCCGTTGACCAGGCGCTTGACGGTGCTGGCGTCTTGCGCGTACAGGACGGGGCCGTTGGTGGTGCCGTCGTCAAAGTAAAAGAGGTTTCGCACATCGCTGAAAGAGTTGGCCCCCGCTCCGTAGGGCACAAACTCGGTGCCATTGCCGAAGTAACCGATCGAGCCGTTGCTGGGAGCGAGGATGAGGACTGGGGCCGTGGACGCCTCGCGCGATTCGACGCCCGCTGAAAAGGTCATAGGGGTCTGGCGCGTGAAAGTCGTCCAGTCGGTGCCGTCAAAGAGCGCGTAGGCGTTACCGACCTTGCCCCCGCCGCCGTAGACGGTGCCGAAGAACGCGAGTTGGTCTCGACCCGCGATGCGGGTGACGCGGGCCGCGGGCCGGAGCAACTGGCCGGAATTGAAGAGGTTGACACCCCGCCCGGCTTCCAAGGCAGTGTTGCTCGGATTGGCGCTCTGCGGGAACCTCAATAGCGAGCGCGCCGGAGACGTCGCGGCGTTGGAAAACACGGTGTCGGAGAAGGCGGCGAATGTGCCGCCGATCCACACCTCGGGGCCGAAGCCCGCATCGAAGATGGCGGCGGGCCCGGTCAGGCCCACGCCGCTGCCTGAGAACCCTGAAAAGCCCGAATAGGTGCGGGTGGTGGTTGTCGCGCCGGCAGCGGTGACGCGAATGTAACCCCCTGAGGTAAAGCCGCCAGCCACATAGACACCTCCCACATACAGGGCCGGTCCGCTGGCTTCCTGCAGGGCGCTCAATCGTACGACCTCACCGGGCGCGCGAGCCGTGGCGACGCTGAGGCCGCTCCATGTTCCGTCGGGGTTGCGCCGCGCCACGCCTTGAGTGCTGTCGTTGGGAAGGACGAAGTTGCCGCCGACGAAGATCGCGGGGCCCTGGGGGCCGGCGAATGCCTCAACGCTCGTGAGGCTGGCGCTGGCCACCGGCCCTTGTAACAAATCCCAAGTCGTGCCGTTCCATTTCGCCAGCCCGCCCGCGGTTCCGGGCGAGCGTTCTGCGAACGCGCCGGCAAGGTAGAGGGCCGGCCCGCTGCCGTCATCGAAGACGGCGAAGTCATATGCCGAGATGTTGGTGCCGCCCGGGGCTGGCAGGGGCAGTGCCTCCCACGCCGCGCCGTTCCACCTCGATACGAGCGTATTTTGGTTCGCAAAGAACATTGAGCCGGCGACATACAACTGCGTGCCGCCGCCGCGCCCATCGTCAAAGGCCTGCATCCCCTGCACCACCAACTGCGAAGGCGTGTTCGGAAGCGCGTTCCACTGCAGGCCGTCCCACATCGCGATGCCGCCCGCCTGCGGCCCACCCGGACCGTTCGCGGCCCGAAACGCCCGACCACCCGCATACAGGCGCGGCCCGCCCGGCAGGTTGGCGTGCAGGTCCGCGCTCACCACGGCATTCGCGGCACCAGACGTGGACGCGCCCACACGCTCGAGTCGCCCGTTCCGCATTCTGGCCACGCACGAAAGCACATTCGGAGACTGATAGCCAAACGAAAAGCCCTGCGAACCCGCGATGTATAACGCGGGGCCGGCTCCATCATCGTGCACGGCAAAGGCGTTGACGGAGACGGTGGTGTTTCCGGCGTTCGGATTGGTGAGACCCGGCGCCAAGCCGGGCAAGACGCCGCAGGGCTGCGCGAACGAGGCGGCGGCGGCCGCGAAGATCACTCCAGCCACCAGCACCACATTGCGATTGAACATACAACCTCCGAATGGATGACCGGCTGATGTATCAAGGGAAGGCCTAGGAGATAAGACTACGACGCGGCAGAGAATACACAAGCGCATATTCAGGTCGTGTCAAATGTGGTCCGGAAAGCGTGTGTTCCGCCCCCCCGGTTGACGCTCGTGGACAAGAAAGTTCGAAGGTGAACTACAAACGCGGAGGATGCGCTGCCCCTTGGGCGCGTGATGCCGAAGGGGAAACCGACGCGACAGAACCCGCGCCCCGTTGGTCTAACGGCGCCGGACCGGAGGGTTGCAGGTCAATCGCGGCAATCTGCGCCCGCCACCACGTTGATCAGCGCGTCCACGTCGCCCATGTCGGTGACGCCGTCGCGGTTGAGGTCGGTGACCGCTCCCGTAGGGTTGGCGCCTCCGGCGGCGATATTGATGAGGTAGTCGATGTCCCCGGCGTCGACGTTGCCGTCCTGGTTGAGGTCGGGGAAGCAGGCGGGCGGGCAGGCGCGGATGGCGATGATGTTCTCACCGACGATCACGTTGGAATCGATGTTTATTGGCGCTCCGGGCGGGCGCAATCCGGTGTCGGAGAACACGCCGGCCAGGTAGAGAGTGTCGCCCAGCACTGCGAGCGAAAGCTCGGTAATGGGCTGACTGAGCGCGCGCTGGATAATGTCGAGGACCGGTTCCCAGTTGCCGCGCTTGTACCGCGCAAAGCCGCGTGAGGGTGCGCCGCCCGCTCGAAGGAAATCACCTGCAACATAGAGGGCAGGACCGGAGCCATCATCGAAACTGGCGAGCGACAGGCGGGCCCCGCCGCCCGCGAGGCCGAGGCCCATCGGTTGCCAGTTGGTTCCGTCGAAGACAGCGATGCGATTCAACTGTTGATTGCCGTAGGTCGAGATGGCTTCGAAACCGGCGTACAGCCTTGGGCCGTTCCCGTCATCATGCACGAGCAACGCATTTGGAGGGAACGAGAGCGATGAGGCGGCTCCGAGGCGCTCAAAGCCGGTGCCGTTCCAGCGAGCCACGCCCTGCCCCACCTGGAAACTCCCCGAAATATACAGATGCGGCCCATCGCCCAAGTCGGCCACGATCATGGTCCGCGTCAGGGTTGAGTTAAGTGTTTGCCACTGACCGTTCACAAGCCGGCGCACGACGTTGATATCTTGCACGTATAGCACCGGCCCGCCGGTGGTACCGTCGTCAAAGTACAGCATGGTCCGCACGTCGCTTTCAGTGGGGTTGGCGGGTCCGAATGTCGTCAACTGCGGCGAGCCCGGCGCGACGTAACCGAGCGAGCCGAAAGTGGGTGCCAGAATCAACCGCTCCACCCCGCCCACGTCCGCCGCGATGCCGGTTGTAAAGGTCTGCGATTGGTATTGAGGGTTGACAGTCCAGTTTGCCCCGTCAAAGAGTGCAAAGCCCCCGCTGCGCGATCCGCCACCGCCATAGACGGGCCCGAAGAAGCCCAACTGCTCGCGCCCGCCGATGAAGAGCTTCTGCATCGCCATCCGAGTGGAGATGCCGGAGCTCGGCACGTTGACGCCAGACCCGCCCTCCAACACCTGACCTGAACGTGCCCCCGTCAGCGGCATGCGCACCAGCCCGCGAGCCGGGGATTGGAGAACACTTGTCGTGGCAGGCGCATCGCTGAACGCCCCGAACGAGCCTCCGATGAACACCTCTGGACCATTCCCGGCGTCAAACGCCGCGGCCTTTGTCACATACCCGGGCGAGCTGGATCCCCCCTGTGCGATGAACTGTTGATACGACCGCATCGGAGTCGTGACGGCCACGCCGTCGTACCTTATAAATCCGCCGCTGGCGAAGGTCTGCCCGGGAGCGGTGGCCGGCTTATCCAGCCCGCCGATGAACAACGCTGACCCGCTTGGCTCCTGCACCACACTCAACCGCACGGGAGCCGAAGACCGTGTGAGTAGCACGCCGAGCCCTTCCCAAGATCCGTTCGCGGTGCGCCGGGCTACGCCCTGCTGGCCGTCATTCGGAAGCGCGAATGAACCACCCACGTACAACTGCCCGTTGAACCCGACCACGCTGGTGAACGCGGTGGCGTTCATGGGACCGTTCAAAACGTCCCAACCTTGGCCGTTCCACTTTGCAAGTCCGTTTTGTGCGGTCTGCCCGATCCCGAACGTGCCTGCCAGATAGAGCGCCGGGCCCGTCCCGTCGTCGAAAACCGTCAGGTCGCTTCCCAGCGTGTTGAAGCCCGTCGGAGCGGGCAACGGCAGGGCTTGCCACACCACGCCATTCCATCTCGCCACCAGCGGCACAAACGGCCCTGGGATCTGGGCGAAGCGTCCTGCCGCGTAGAGCTGTGGCCCGCCGCCCTGACCGTCGTCAAACGCCGCCAACGCGTTTGCCTGGAGGTTTATGCCCCCCACCGCCTGCCAGGCCAAGCCGTCCCACATGGCGATACCCAGCACCGGCTGGCCAACCTGATTTCGAGCGGCAAAGTTGGGCCCACTGACAAACAGGCGCGGCCCGCCCGGCAAGTTCGCACCCAAGCCCGCGCTCAACATGGTGGTGACAGTGCCCGAGGTCGAATAGCCAACCGGCTGCCAGCGCCCGGCCCGTAGGCGCTGAACGTTTTGAGTCGGTACGACAACCGACTGGAAACCCGAGGACAGCCCGGACCCGCCTGCGTAGAGCCCTGGTCCGGTGCCGTCATCATGAACTAGCAACGAGTTGACTGTGGAAACCGGGCTCGTAGGTGCAGATGTAAACCCAGGAGCAAAGTCCTGCGAAAGCCCGCAAGGCTGCGCTGGCGCCACTCTCCCCAAGACAAGGCAGGCCGATGCTGCCAAACCTCGCACCAGAACGCGATAAGAGCCTCCCAACATGAGTCACCTCAGGAAAAATGGCGAAGCGCAGTACTCTTTCAGCTACCCGGATCTCTGAAAGATACCAGCGAGCCGTCAGAAGGTTCAAGAAGTTCGCGCAAAGCCGCGGCCCCTACCCCGCCTTCTCCTCCGCCCGCATGTACAGGCTTTCGCCCTTCCCCACCTTCTGGCCCGGGCGAAGCGCAAACTCCCCGCCGTACTCGCACAGTTTTTCGAGCGTTGCGCCTTTTACCGGCTCGCAGCCCCACGCCTTCCAAACCTGCGGCATCTTTTCCGTCAGCGCCGGCGAGAGGATCACGCTTGCCACCCTCAGCGTTTCGGCACATTGATACAAGATGGCCGCGAGTTGGCGTTTACTGGTTTCGTCGGTGCGCTTGGCCACGCTGAAGGGGCGGGTGAGGCCGATGAAGGCATCGACCTGGCGCACCAGCCCAGCTCCCGCCAGCAGCGCCTGGCCGGGGTCAAAGCCTCCGGCGCCGTCGGTGCCGATGTGCTTGGCGACCGCCCCCACCGCCTCGCGGCACAGGCGTTTCCAGTCGTACACCTTGGCGACGGGTTCGCTGAGGGTCACGCCCGCCGCGGGGTCGGCGACGAGTTCCACGCCGTCGTCCCCCGGCAGCGTGCCGGCGAAATATTTCTCCACCATGTTCCCCACGCGGCTCACGCAGTTGCCCACCGCGTTGGCCAGGTCGGTGTTATACACCTCCACAAACTTCGCGTGGCTGAAGTCCGCATCGGCCCCGCTCAGGGGCCCTTGCGTCGCGAGGTACCACCTCAGCCCATCGAGCCCGAACTTGCTCGCATAGCCGTGCAGCTTTTCCAGATCAATAAAGTTGCCCATGCTCTTGGACATCTTGGCACCCTCGCTGATCCACCACCCGTGCCCGAAGATCGTCCCCGGCAACGGCTCGCCAAGGGCCATCAGCAGCGCTGGCCAGATCACCGCGTGGAACCACAAGATGTCCTTGCCGATGAGGTGCACGCTGGCGGGCCACAGGTGGCGGCGCTCCGGCGTGTCCACCACGCTCAGGTAATTAAACAACGCGTCGATCCACACATACACCCGGTTCGCGTCGTCACCGGGAATGCGAATCCCCCACTGTGTCGATGGGTCGCTGGTCACCGGGCGCGAGACGGGAATGTCGTTGAGCACCGCGGGCGGGCGCAGGCGGCCGAGGACTTCCTGCCGCCGCGCATCGGGCTGCACGAAGGTCGGCGTCTGCTCGATGTGAGCGCGGAGCTTGTCCTGGAACTTCCCGAGCCGGAAGAAGTAACACGGCTCGGTGCGTTTCACCAGCGGCTTCTTGCTGATCGCACTCTTGTAATCGTTCTCGCGGGCCGCGTTTTCGGGGACGTATTCTTCCTGCCCCTCGTCATACCAGCCGGTGTATTCGCCTTTGTAGATGTCGCCGCTGGCCATGAGGCGCGAGATGTACCCGGGCACCTTGTCGCGATGGCGGGGCTCGGTAGTGCGGATGAAATCGTCGTTGGCGATGCCGATGGAGGCGAAGGCCTTCACGAACTCTGCGGCGTTCAAGTCCGCCCACGCCTGGGGCCCCTTGCCGTTGGCGGCGGCACTCGTCACCACTTTGTCGGCGTGCTCGTCGGTGCCGGTCAGGAAGAAGACCCCCGGGGCACCCATTTCCTCGCCCCGCCACAGGCGGTGATATCTGGCCATCACGTCCGCCACCAGCGTGGTGTAGCAGTGCCCGATGTGCGGGCGGTCGTTGACATAGTAAATGGGGGTCGTCAGGTAGTAAGGCCGATTGGTCATGGCCAAGTCTAGTGCCGCCCTGTCGGGGGCCTCATTCTCGGCCCCAAAGAAGCACCGATCCTAAACCCCCCCGGCGAACGTACTATCTGGGCGATACCCGCACGGAGGCACAGCATGTTTATCTCACGCACTTGTTTGGCTCTTGTTCTGGCGGCTGGGGCCGTCCCTGCGTTGGCCCAGAACGCGCTTGATCGTCCCTTGCAGCAGGATCTCCGCGTCAACGGTGCCGCCGGGTACAACCGCCCCGACTTTGCCTCGGAAGTGCGGCTGCGCAACGCGCTGGTCACCGGAAACGTCGGGGGCGGCAAGTCGCTGCAGATCGCCCAGCCCTACTCCGGCCCCGGCGACTTCCACGGTTCGCTGGGCACCGACAGCCTCTTTGCCTTTCGGCGCGATTCGTTCGGATACTCCGACGGCAACACTTTCCGCAACTCCGACGCGCTGACCTTTCAGACGCTGTATTCGACCGGCAACAGCCGCGCCCAGCCCACCGTGCTGTCGCGGTTTGGCGCGTTCGGTGCGCCCCCTTCCACCGGGGCGACCGCGGTCGCGTCGGACCTTCCCAACGGCTTTTCGAATCTCCGCGCGTCGTCCCCCAACGACTCGTTGCCGCCCGGGTCGCTGCGATCCACCGGCGAGTACATCAGTACTCGCAGCCTGAACCCGACGCTCATTGGGTTTCAGCAAACCCGCGAGGGGGAGAGCCGCATCACCGCGTCGTCGCCGCTTGGGGTGCGATCGGACCTTTCCAATCCCGCTCAAGACCAGTTGTCTCAGGGTGCCGGCACGAGCCCCAAACCCACCAACAGCGCTTCGCCCAACGCCATCGACACCTCCGCGCAGGCCAAGCCCGACGACTCCTACCAGACCGCCTATGACCTGCTGCGCGAGCGGCTGAACGCCAACGTCATCGACACCAGCGTGAACGTCGCCCCGAAGCCCGGCGACACCACAACCGCCACGCCCAACACTCCCTCGACGCCCACCACACCCGCCAGCGGAGACCGTCCTGGCCCGACGACGACGCCCAACACCAAGCCCACCGACAGCACCACGCCCGCCACCCGGCCGAACTCCAACGGCGCGCCCAACACCGACCCTGTCTCCCCCGCGAACCCCTCCCCCGCCGGAGGCACGACACCCAGCTCGCTGCCCGGAAGCATCGCGGCCAACACCCCCAACCCCGCGGATGCGAACCTGCTCCCCTGGGAGCGGCGGATGCGCGACCTCCGCAATATTCTGGAAGCAACGCCCGAGCCTGCCCCCAAGGCCGGTGCCCCCGGCTTCGAAACCGAACCCACCGAGCAGCAAAAAGCCCTCGGCCTGGACACGCCGGACAAAGTCCGCACCGCCCGCGCCGGGCTGGATGACGAGACTCTCGCCATCCTCCGCACTACCCCGCCCAAGTTCAGCACCTATCTCTCGGGCGAGCCGCGCCCGGGCGACCTGTATGCCGAGCAGCTTTTCAATGGGCAGAAGTCGCTCGCCGAAGGGCGATACTTCGACGCGGAGGAGCGCTTCGCCAGTGCCGCGGCCATGCGTCCGGGGGATGTCACCGCCCTGGTGGGGCGCATCAACAGCCAGCTCGGGGCCGGGCTGTATGTGTCGGCCGCGGTCAACCTTCGGTCGCTCTATACGCGACATCCGGAGGTGATCGGCCTGCGATTCAGCGGGGCGGCGGTGCCGAAGATCGAGCGCATGACCGGGCTGATGGTCGACCTTCGCACGCAGATCGCCCGCGCCAAGACCGACGGAGTGACGCCCCGGGCCGAGAGCGCCTTCCTGCTGGCGTACGTGGGGTATCAGCTTGAAAATGTGGATGCGGTGCGCGACGGCCTGGCCGAAGCCCGGGCGGTGGCCGCCCAGATCGGCCAGCCCGAGCCCCTGCAGGATGTTCTCGAAGCCGTGTGGCTGTATCACAACACCAGCGCCATCCCGGCGCCTTCCAAAACGCCCGCCCCTTCGCCCTCCAAATAGGCGGCGTACAACCTCTCGCGTGAACTCACCCGCCTCGCCAACTTCCGCCCGACGCCCGCGATGTCGCGCCGACGCCTTCCGGGGGGACACATGACCCCCGACGCTGTTTCTCCAATGCGCCCAGACGCCGGCCCTACCCCGCCAACCCAGAGCGACAGCAGGCCACTTCCGGAAACTCCCTCACGCGTGGCCTCGCTCATCGCCAGCGCGGGCACGCCCGCGCCAGCCCCGGGTTCGCACCACCCTACGACCATCACCGAATTCCTCACCGACGGCTCGCTCGCCTCGCTGTGCGCCTCGTTTTCGGAGCTGCTGGGGGTGCGCATTCAGGTCATCGATGCCTTCGGGCGGGTGATTGTGTCCAACGTGAAGGGCACGTGGGAAGTCATCCAGCCGACGGCGTCGCCTCAGGCACTGGTGCCGCTGACCATCGGACCGGCCAAGGTCGGGGCGTTTGCCATCGGCGCGGGCGACCCGCCGCTGGATCCGGAATCCCAGCGCCGAATCGAGTCGACCCTCAAGCTGCTGGCCGGCACAGTGGAAGAACTCTGCCAGCACGAGCTGGAGCTGCGGCACCGGCTGCGCGAGATCGCGGCCCTCACCAAGATGAGCTCGCTGCTGGTGCGCGTGGCCGGGCCGGGACGCGTGGTCGAGGTCGCGCTCGACTCAGCCCTCGACGTGCTGGAGCTGGACGCTGGCTCGATTGTGCTCTTCCACGAGAACCCCGACGGGGGCATTGCGCCGCTGGAAGAAGACGTGCAGTTGGCCGCCCACCGGGGGCTATCGCCAAGTTGGCTGAACAACCCGCGCCCGCTGGGGATCGATCGCATTTTCGATCGGCTGGTGATTGCGGGGCACATGGTGCTGATCCCCGACTTGCAGGCCGACGACCGGGTGAACCTGAAGCCCGAGGCCCGGGCCGAGGGGCTGGCGGCCGCGATCCAGTGCGGGCTGACGTTCAACGGGCGGACGCTGGGTGTGATTCGTCTGTACTCGCGTCATGTGCGCACCTTTGAAGAGCAGGAAAAACGATTGCTGGCTTCGCTGGCACACCAGGCCGCGGCGGCGCTCGAGCAATCTCGCCTCTTGCGCTTTGAGCAGGAAGAGCAGCGCGTGCAGCGGCAGCTTGAACTGGCCGCCGACGTGCAGCGCCGCATGCTGCCCCGGGGCGTGCCGGATGTGCCACAGCTTGAGGTGGCGGCCAAGTACATCCCGAGCTTCGAACTGGGCGGCGACTTCTACGACTTCATCGAGCTCTCCGGGCACCTGGGGGTGGTGATCGGTGACGTGGTGGGCAAGGGGATCGCCGCGGCGTTGCTCATGGCTTCGGTGCGCTCCTCGCTCCGCGCTCATGCTCAAGAGGTGTACGACCTGGACGAAGTGGTGCGCCGCGTGAACCAGGCGCTATGTCGAGATACGCGCGATTACGAGTTTGCCAGCCTGTGGTATGGAGTGATCGACCCCGCGAAGTGGCGCCTCACCTACTGCTCCGCCGGGCACGAGCCCCCGATGGTGGTGCGCCGCCAAGCGGAGACCAACAAGCTTGAGATCATCGAGCTCACCGTCGGCGGCATGGTGGTGGGCATCGACCCAAGCCAGCGCTACCAGCGCGCCGTTTTCGATATCCGCCCCGACGATGTTCTGGTCGGCTATACCGACGGCCTGAGCGACGCGGTGAATTTCGCGGGCGAGCGCTACGGCAAACGCCGCCTGCGCGACAGCCTCACCCGCCTGCTGACCGACCAGCCGGGCGCGTCGGCCGCGGCGATCGTCGACCGAATTCTGTGGGACCTTCGCCAGTTCGCGGGCCTGGCCACGCGGCCGGACGACCTGACGCTTGTGGTCGTTCGCATCAAGGCGAAGGCGTAACGCGAACGAGCTCGCGCGGCGCGGTTCGACGCGAGCCAAGACTCAGCTCATGACCCCGTCCGTGGTCGCGGCCTTGGCCTGCAAGGGTTCCACCGCGGCGTGCTTGAGCAGGTCGATGGTCATCCACTTGCCGGAGAGGAATCGCAGCAGCAGGATCACCCCCAGCGTCGCGATGTAGATCGCGGCGGTGATCCACGGGCCGATCGACTGCAAGCCCGGAAAGACCCGCGTCATCGCCAAGCCGCCCGCAACGATGATCACCCAGCTGCTGATGACGGTCGCGACACCTGGGAAGACCGTGTCACCCGCGCCGCGCAGGGCCCCCGACAGCACCATGGCCGCGGCATCGAACAACTGAAAGCACGCCGCGGCGATGAGCATCTGCCCGCCCAGGCGAATGAGCTCCGCCCGCTCGGCGGGAGGGGTGTTGTCCTCGATGAAAAACTCGACGAGGGGTCGGCGAAAGAACACAAACATCAGGGCGCACAGGCCCATGTAGGTCATCGCGACCGCGACGCTGAGCCACGCTCGCCCGGCCGCGATCTTGGGTTGCTTCGCGCCCATGTACTTGCCGACGATGGCCGTACACGCGACCGACACGCCGACGGCGGGCATGAACGACAGCGACATGTATTGGTGCGCGATCCAGCCGGCGCTGGCGTGCTGGGGCCCGAAGTGGCTGACCAGGTACACCATGAAGAAGCCCCAGCAGATCATTTCGTTGCCGAACATCAGGCCGCCGGGCCAGCCGGTTTTGAACAGGTCGCGAATGTGGGGGAGCGAGTACTTCCATGCGCGGCGGGTGCCGTAGAGGCGGTTGAACTTCGGCGACAAGAAGAGCGCCAGCGGGATGGAGAGTTCGACGAGCGTCGCAAGCACCGTGCCGTAGGCGGAGCCCACCATGCCCTGGGGCTTCACGCTCAGCCACTGGCCGATCGCGCCGATCACCCGACCGAACAGCCCCAGGTCCGCGGGCACGGGCCCATTTCCGAAGACCAGAATCGCGCTGGCGACCAGGTTGAAGACGTTGGCTGTGACGCCGGCAACCAGCACGACCCCCGCCTTGTGCATGCCATAAAAGAAGTTCGAGATCGCTCGCGTCGTGAGGTTGAGGCTGGCGCCAAAGAGCAGCACCTGACCGTACTGGGCCGCGAGCGTCGCCTGATGCGGATCGATCCCCGCCTTGGCGAAGAAGAGCGGCAGCGCGAATGAATACGGGATGAACAACGCGGCAAACATCGACGCGATCCACACCCCGTTCCACGCGTACGCGGCCCCGCGCTCGGGCTTGCCCGCCCCCATGTTCTGCGAGACGTAGGTGTTGATTATCTGCAGGATGCCCATGGCGACGGATTGCGGCACCCACGCCGCCAGCCCGCCATTGCCCTGCGCCCCCACAAACTCCGGCCCCAGGCGCGAGACGAGCCACTTGTCGGTGAAGGTCATCACCGTGTATGACGTCATCGTCGCGACGGTGGGCCCGGCGATGACAAGCAGCTCGCGCAGCGCCGAGCGGGGTTGGTCGGTTGGGGATGACATGGGACGGCGAGTGTAGGGGCGAGGTATGAAAAAGCCGCGGGAATGCGACAGTGCCGGCCGCGTTGGGTCGGTAGTTGATGGTGGGTTCCGCTTTCCGTTGGGCGCGTGGCTGGTCTTCCCGCCCTTGAGCGATTTGGGCGCTCAAGAGAGATCTTTGGGCACGGCATCAACGGCGATGGTGGGCGGAACCTTTGGCCGACGCCTCGGGAACTTTTGGTTGTCACCGTGTTCGCGGCAGCGTGGTGGCGGAGACGTGCCCGGTGTGTGGTCCCGAGTACGGAGCTTCTGTTGGGCCGGGCGGGCGGGGCTTTTGAGGCCGCCGAACGCCGGGCTTTGACCCTCATGCTGACGCGAGCGTGTGACGGCCCCACACCGCTTCGGCGCTGCGTGTTCCTCGCGGAAACGTTGACGGGGGAGACCAGCCTGAGTTCGTCGCTCAGCCTTGAGATGCCCGCCGCGGTTGACCCGAGAGGAGACGCAGTGCTTCTAACTAGAGGGGCGTGGGGCGGGTTTGCGCGCGCGGGGGTGGGTGGTGCGAGGGGGATTTTGGGGGGTGAGGTGTTGGGGCGGGCCAGATTGAGCTTGGATTTTGGGTGTTTTTTGGGGGGATGGAGTTTTGTGAGAATTGTGGGTGGGGAAGTTTTGGAGGACATGGGTGCGCGCGCGGGTGGGGTCAGTCACCGAAGTCCCTCAGAGCAGGGACTTTGGTGGGACGATTTTGGTGGCCCGCGCCAACAAAGATCAGAAGTCTTACCCGTTCACGAATGTAACGAGGCGGCTCCGCGCAGCGCCCATTGCGTCACCACGTTCAATGTACGTCTTCGATTCGTCTAGGCTTAGCTTACCGAGCTTTCCCCGTCGTGCGAGGTCGTCGTAAAAAGCGTTCCACGCATTCCAAGAGTCAAGGAAATCCTTCAGACGCTCCATCAGGGTATTGTACTGCGAACATTCCCTTTCCATGATCAACGCTAGCAGCTCGTCAGCGCTCAACAGTTCGCTCACCTCACAGCCGAGTCGTTTGGCGACTCCGAGTGCTGCGGTATGACGAAACGTCTCTGCCACAAACTCCATAGAATCGCTCCTTATTTCTTCCTTGAGAGTGCCTGCCAACAAAAGTCCTCTCGGGCTCTATCCATTGAGGGATCATCCCCCGAAGTTTAACTCCGCCGTGGCGGTAACCCACTGAATATTAATCGATTTATCTCCCGCAATTCTGATCAGCAGCCCACGCGGGTCGCGGTACTCCCACCATTCAGGATTCAGCCAATTCCTTCCTGGATTGTACTTCATTTCAGGGATGTGGTACGCATTAACAAAAGCTTGGACAAACTCGCGGGCTGACAGATCACCGCTTCTAAAAAGTCTACCGGTCGCCTCCCCGCTGAACGTTATTTTGTTTGCAACGTTACCTTTCCCGTCGAAGCGGCACTCAATGTCGCCTGATTGATTGGCGGTGCTAAGCAGTCCGACGAAAATAGGCTCGTATTTCGGATCATTGATGGGCAGATGAGTGACCGCGTCGGCTGACAAAGTAATGATGCTATCTCCCGGGTATTCTCCACTAACATGATACGCTTCATTCTTGTCGCGTGCTAGGAAGACTATTTTGCGCTGAGGTTCGGTCGGCTCGGGTTTTCCGGTCACAGCGCTCCAACCGTGCACCGCCTCGTCCCAATCCCATCCATCGCTCACATCTTTGGCTCCCTCAGACTTCAGAGTTCTTAGAAGGGCAGAGTGTTCGGTCACTGAAGCAGGCACGGTGTCGAGTGAATGTAAACCGTCACTTGAATCACGCCTTTGAATTTCGATACCCTTCCAGACATTGTGTCGAAGGGCTAGGTTGGCAATAAACAGATCTCGGTAGTCACTCCCGGTTGCTTTTATTGCAGCATGGGCCTCCAAAGAGTTCATACCGAGAAAAAAGCCTTTCACGACGAAATCTTGCCGTTGACTTTGTACTTTTCGTTCGACTTGAGTTTGTTCTGCTGCGGTGCCTGATTGTTGCTTAGACAGTGCTGTCGTCGTCTTTTCTTGGGCTGAATGCTGCGAGGCCGATGCTGAACTTGATGCGGCGGGAATTGGTCGGCCATTTCCTGTGGTCGACTGGCCTGAATCTCGCTTCTCACAGGCCACCAAGGCGAATACTGTTGCGGCGAAAATCACAACGACCAACTTTGACATGCTCATGATTTGCATCCAATATCGTAAAGAGCTTTTTTAAACTTGGATTCTCGCTGTTGGGCTAAAAATGCTTGAAGCTGCCGAGTAATGATTTTGAAAACTCGATCAACCAAGAGCTTTCTTCGCTTGAAAGTACTCGAAGATGGGCCTTACCCCTAAAAGACTGTGCTTTCGGGGGCTCGTGGAGGATGTCAATAATTAGGCCGTCAACTGAAGGTCCCGAATGATATTCGAAGTGCGGCGACCGCGATGTGTCGACCTCAACTAAAAACTCTCGCTTGGAATCGTCGCTGGAACGAGCTGCCTTACGGGACTTCGATTTAACGATAATACGACGAACCAAACGGTAGTGCGGCGGAACCCACGTGAAAACCCACACGGAGTCGCCAGGATTGCACCGATGAAGCTTTTCGGAATTACTGCTGAACGACGGAGCTAACGCTTCGGGCGAGACATTTTCATCTCTCTTGCGGTCTTCGAGCGAGTAATAAAAGAGGATGTCCGGCACCAGAACCTCCGAGAATAAGGCGACCAGTGTTTGCTTAGAGCGGAAATCGCCTGTAATTATAGGCTAACACTCCGTCGCGGCCGGGTGGCATCGAAATCGTGCCCCCCAGTCGCGGCCCCCGGTGACTCGGCTGGGGTGTACGGCACTCGGCACGAAAGTGCCTCCGAGCAAGGGCTTCGGAGGCGGGACTTTGGTGCCACCCCGTCTGAGGTGAGTGTGGCCAAATGCCCGTGTATCCCCTGAAAAACAATCGATGCGGCAGCAAGATTTGCGCCTGACAAGGTGATTTCAGACGGGACACTGATTGCCTCGTAGTAATGCCCGCTGCCACGATCTGCAGTACGCCTCTCGACCGGCGATGCGAAGGTGCTGGCGGCACTCACGCCACAAACGCAAAGCGGAACACAACCCATGCGATTCATGACGTTCTCCGGGACTTGAGTCACAAAAGGGCCGACCCCGCACCACAGAAACGGAGCCAAAGGATGGATCTGGACATTTTCCCGTCAATATTTTCCCGTAAATTCCGTTCTTGGATAAATCGGGCAACATTCACACGGTGTTCGCATACGGCTCAACGCGGGACGGCACTGAAGTTGCTGCGACGTGCCACCCCGCCACGACCCTCACCCCACAACCCCCTCCACCGCTTCCCACACTCGCTCCACCTCGATCTTGGTCATGGCGCAGCGTTCGGGGTGGTCGTTTGCGAAGAGGTCTGGCGGGAGGGTTGGGTCGGCTAGGACCAGGGCTTCTGGGGCGCTTGGGTGGGTGGGGATGATGGCCCAGCGGTGGTCGGTGGGGCCGAAGAGGGAGACGAGGGGGGTGGCTAGGGCGGCCGCCATGTGGCGGGGGCCGGTGTCGTTGGTCACCATGAGGTTGGCGCGCTTGATGACATGCTTGAGCGAGCCGAGGGTGATGCCCAGGGCGGGCAGGGCCACCGGCTGGGCGACTTTGCAGGCGGCGAGGAGTGCGGCGATGACGTCGGCCTCGGCGGGGGAGCCGTTGACGAGGATTTTCCAGCTTCGCGCGGCGAGGCGATCGGCGATTGCGGCGAAGCGGTCGGCGGGCCAGCGCTTGGCGGGGTCGTTGCCGCCGGGGTTGAGGAGGGCGACGCGGTCGGTGTTGGTGATGCCGGCGCGGGAGAGGATGGCGTGGCCGGCGGCGGCCTGGGCGGGGCTGATGGCGAGCTCCATGCAGCCCATGACGGGCGCGGGGCGGCCTGCGCCCTCCAAGAGGAAGCGGTTGGCGAGGTTCCAGTAGTACTGGACGGCGGAGATGGCGGCCCAGGCGCCGTCGGGGCGTTTGGGGGCGTCCATGCGATCGGTGAGGAGGAGGCCGCGGGCGTCGCGGTCGTAGCCGATGCGGCGTGGGATGCCGGCGACGCGCATGGTCATGGCGGTGGAGAAGGAGTTGGTGAGGAGGAGGGTGGTGTCGTATTGGCGGGGGCGGACTTTGGCGGCGGCTCGCTTGATGCCCATGACGCCGGAGGCGCGGGCGACGTGGAGCTCGTCGACGAGGG
>JBAZUW010000060.1:14302-17730 GCA_041661205.1 Phycisphaerales bacterium | reverse complement strand
CGATCTACTACTCCACGCAGCGCCTGTGCAAGGCCCGGATGTACTCCGACAAGCTCAGCCGCCTGCACTTGTGGGGGTGGCAGGCGATCATCGTGTCGGCGGCGTTGACGTTCCCCTTCGGCATTACGCAGGGGAAGGAGTATGCCGAGCTGGAGTGGCCCATCGACCTGGCGATCGCGGTGGTGTGGCTGGGCTTCTTCGGGGTGAACTTCTTCGGCACGCTGGCAGTGCGGCGCGAAAGGCACATGTACGTGGCGCTGTGGTTCTATATCGCGACGATCGTGACGGTGACGATTTTGCACGTGTTCAACAATCTGTCGTTGCCGCTGGCGGCGGTGGAGCTGTTCAAGACTGGGCGCTGGCCGCACGGTGAGGAATGGATGAAGAGCTGGCCGGTGTACGCGGGCGTGCAGGACGCCTTCATGCAGTGGTGGTACGGGCACAACGCGGTGGCGTTCTTTCTGACGACGCCGTTTCTGGGGCTGATGTACTACTTCATGCCCAAGGCGGCGGAGCGGCCGGTGTATTCGTACCGGCTGTCGATCGTGCACTTCTGGTCGCTGGTGTTCATCTATATCTGGGCGGGCCCCCACCACCTGCACTACACGGCGCTGCCCAACTGGGCGTCGTCGCTGGGCATGGTTTTTTCGGTGATGCTGTGGATGCCGAGCTGGGGCGGGATGATCAACGGGCTGATGACGCTGCGCGGGGCGTGGCACAAGGTGACGAGCGATCCGATTTTGAAGTTCTTCGTGGTGGGCGTGACGTTCTACGGGATGAGCACGTTTGAAGGCCCGATGCTGAGCGTGAAGACGGTGAACGCGCTGTCACACTACACGGATTGGACGATCGCGCACGTGCACGGCGGGGCGCTGGGGTGGAACGGGTTTCTGGCCTTCGGCATGATCTACTGGATGCTGCCGCGACTGTTCCAGGCACCGCTGTGGAGCAAGAAGATGATGAACGCCCACTTCTGGGTCGCCACCATCGGGATTCTGCTCTACGTGCTGGCGATCTACACCGCGGGCATCACGCAGGGGCTGATGTGGCGGGCGTTTGATGAGTCGGGGCAGCTGCAGTTCCCCGACTTTGTGGACACGGTGGCCCGGCTGGTGCCGTTCTACTGGATTCGCGTCGTCGGCGGTCTGCTGTATGTCGCGGGCATTGTGATGCTGGGGGTGAACGCGTTCATGACGTGGACGGCGCGGCCCGCGGTGTATGCCGAGGACGTGCACGAAGCCCCGGCGCTGTCGCGCGATTACGACGATGCGCCGGTGCCGGAGACTCGACTGACGAGCAACATCGAGATCGCGAAGGAGTGGGACTCGAAGATTCTGCAGGGGTGGTTCCACCGGGTGTGGGAGCGCAAGCCCTTCAAGTTCACGGTGTTTGTGGTGATCGCGGTGGCGGTGGCGTCGCTGTTTGAGATCATCCCGACGTTCCTGATCCGGAGCAATGTGCCGAGCATCGCGAGCGTGAAGCCCTACACGCCCCTGGAGCTGATCGGGAGGGACATCTATGTGGCGGAGGGGTGTTACAACTGCCACTCGCAGATGATTCGCCCGTTGTGGCACGAGACGGTGCGGTACGGGGAGTACAGCAAGCCGGGCGAGTTTGTGTATGACCATCCGTTCCAGTGGGGCAGCCGCCGGATCGGGCCGGACCTGGCGCGCGAGGGTGGGCGGCAGAGTTACGACTGGCATGTGCGGCACCTTGAGAACCCGCGGAACATCAATGCCGCGTCGCTGATGCCGACGTACGGGCACCTGCTGAAGCAGACGCTGGACTTTGAGAGCATTCAGGGGCGGGTGGACGCGATGGCGATGCTGGGCGTGCCGTATGGCGAGGCGGTGAAGCCGGGCAAGGCTGTGGAGATGGCGAAGAAGCAGGCGGGGGAGATCGCCGAGGCGCTGGTGAAGCAGGGTGGCTACGCCGCGATGGGTGACAAGAAGGTCATCGCGCTGGTGGCGTATTTGCAGCGGATCGGGACGGACATCAGCAAGCCGGCGGAGGCGGTGCCGGTGGCGCCTGCGGCAGAGCCGAAGAAGGCGGAAGGTGCCGCGACTTCAGAGCCAGTGGCAATCTTGAAGTGAAGGGCGAGAAGGCACGGGCGGGACGTCTGTGCCAAGAGATGGGGTAGGAAGGAGCGGCAGCATGAGACTGGGTGAGATCATGGGAAGGTTGGACCTGGCGTTCTGGCCGCAGGCGGCGCTGGTGATTTTTCTCGCGGTGTTTGCGAGCGTGGTGTGGCGGCTGTACACGCGGACGACGCGCGAGGAGTGTGATCGGGCGGGGCGCATGCCGCTGGAGGATGACGGGGTGATTGAGATAGCCGCAACGAATGCGAAGGTGAAGTAGGAGCGAGGAGAAGGACACAGGCCGGAGGCCCGTGCCACGAGATGTTGAAGGTGGGGAAGGCGGACAGGCGGGACGCCTGTCCCACCGGCAGCCGGGTTGGAAAAAGACGAGGCGGTACACGATGGAGGGTTTGCGATGTCTGACGTGATGACGACACAAAACGGAATGACGCAGGATGTGCCGCCCCCGAAGCGTCCGCGCGATCACCTGCTGGACCACGAGTACGACGGCATTCGCGAGTTTGACAACCCGACGCCGGGGTGGTGGCATGTGATTTTTCTGGGGAGCGTGTTTTTCTCGGTGTTTTACTACGGCTTCTGGCAGTTCAGCCCGCTGGCGTACTCGCCGCAGGAAGCGTGGCAGATGAAGCAGAGTGCGGCGACGAAGAAGCTGTTCGCGGCGCTTGGAGATGTGGCGGCGGATGTGCCGAGCATGCAGCGTCTGATGAAGGACGACGCGCTGATGCAGTATGCGCAGGGTGTCTTCCTGGGCAACTGTGCGCAGTGCCACGCCAAGGACGGGGGCGGCATTAACGGCGTGAACCTGACCGATGACTCGTACAAGAACGTGAAGGTGATGCCGGACATCTTCAACGTCATCACCAATGGCGCCAACAACGGGGCGATGCCGTCGTGGCGAAATAATTTTTCGGACAAGGAGCGCGTGCTGCTGGCGGCGTACATCGCCAGCCTGCGCGGCACCCACCCCGTCAACTCGAAAGCGCCCGAGGGCGAGCAGATTGCCCCCTGGCCGAAGTAACTCGCGATGGGTGGATGGCTCGTGGGGGCATGGATGAACGCATGAACATGGACGCAGAATCTTCAGCTGACTCTGGCACCACGTCGCACGGCGAGGATGGGTTGCACGCACCGGCGACGCTGGCGACATTGAACGAGGACGGCAGCCGCCGGTGGCTGAAGCCCCGGCTCAGCCACGGGAAGTTTCTGGTCCGGCGGCGGATCGTGGCGTATGTGCTCATCGCGCTGTTCACGCTGATTCCGTACATCAAGATCAACGGCTGGCCGGCGATGCTGCTGGACCTGAGCGCCCGGCGCTTCCACATTTTCGGA
>JBAZUW010000060.1:0-14292 GCA_041661205.1 Phycisphaerales bacterium | reverse complement strand
GTTTCTGCCGACGGACACGCTGCTGCTGGCGTTGTTCATGGTGAGCCTGTTTCTCACGATCTTTTTTCTGACGGCCCTGTTCGGGCGCGTGTGGTGCGGGTGGGCGTGCCCGCAGACGGTGTACATGGAGTTTCTGTACCGGCCCATCGAGCGCCTGTTTGATGGCACACCCGGGCGGGCGATCAAGAACAAGTTCCAGGGCACGCCGGTGGCGAAGGGCCTGAAATACGTGGTTTTCTTCGTGTGCTCGTGCTACCTCGCGCACACCTTTCTGGCGTACTTTGTCGGTGTCGAGCAGCTTCGACACTGGGTGACGCAGTCTCCGCTCTCGCACCCGGGGCCGTTCATGGTCATGGCGATCGTGACCGGGCTGATGATGTTCGATTTCGTGTTCTTTCGCGAGCAGACGTGCCTGGTGGCGTGCCCGTACGGGCGGTTTCAGTCGGTGATGCTGGACCGGCAGTCGCTGATCGTGAGCTATGACGAGGAGCGGGGCGAGCCCCGGGGGAAAAAGCGGGACGTGGGGCTTAAGGTGGTGGGGGCGAAGAGCGCCGGCGACTGCGTGGACTGCAAGCTGTGCGTGACGACCTGTCCGACGGGGATCGACATCCGCAACGGCTTGCAGCTTGAGTGCATCAGTTGCACGCAGTGCATCGACGCGTGCGATGCGGTGATGACCAAGCTGGGGCGGCCCACGGGGTTGATTCGGTACACCTCGCAGGCGGCGCTGGCGCATGAGAAGCCAAGGGTGGTGCGGCCGCGAGTGATTGTGTACCCCACGATCATCGCCGGGCTGGTCACGGCGCTGCTGATTGTGTTCTTAGGGCGAGCGGCGGCGGACGTGAGTCTGGTGCGCGGGCGCGGGGCGCCGTTTGTGCAGCGTGATGACGGCACGATCGCCAACCAGGTGAAGATCAAACTCGTGAATCGCACGGCGCAGGCCGCGACCTACACGCTGAGCGCCGAGTCGCTGGTGGGGCATTCGGGAATCGTGCTGCAGGCGGAGGATGACCCGGTGACGCTGGGGCCTGGAGAGATGCGCACCGTGCCGGGGCAGATCGTGGCGCCGCGGGCGGAGTTTGTGAATGGCGCGTTGGACGTGCGGGTGGTGGTCCACGACGAGGGGAAGTTCAGCGCCATGGTGCCGTTCAGGCTGGTCGGCCCGGCCACAGCGGAAGAGCACCACCGGGACGAGCAGGACCAGCCCGAGCACGAAGACGCGCACAAAGAAGGTGATACATGAAACCCGGAATCGGCTGGCCCGTGGCGATTGTGAGCCTCTTGGGAATGAACATGGTGATCGTGGGGATCACGGTGTTTTACGCGAACACCTCGAAGACGAGCGGGGTGGTGCCTGATTACTACACCAAGGCCGTGCACTGGGAAGACACGCAGCGCCAGCAGTCGGTGAATAGGGCGCTTGGGTGGTCGGCGGCGTGGGAGGGAACCGCCGCCGACCGCCTTAAACCCGGATCGCTGGTGCTCACGCTGAAGGACGGCGCGGGGAAGGCGATTCGGGCGGCCAGCGTGCAGTTTGAGGCGTTCCATGAAGCGGACGACACGAAACGCGCCAGCGGCGTCATGAGCATGCGGGCGGAGGGTGTGTACGAGGCGATCGTGCCGCTGACGAAGGCGGGGCGCTGGCACGTGCACGCGGTGGTCGACTCGCTGGGGACGCGGTTCACGTGCGAGACGGTGGTGGAGGCGATGCCGCACTCCGGGGCGGCCGGCAGGGCGGAATCCGGCAGGGCGGAATGATGCTTGCGCTTGTGCTTGCCATCTTGGCGGCGAGTCTTCTGGGCAGCCTGCACTGCGCGGGGATGTGCGGCGGGTTTCTCGCGATGGCGGTGAGCCCGCTGTCCGAGGGGGAAGCTCGGCGAGTGGCCCCGTGGCGGCTGAATGCGTCGTACAACCTCGGCCGGCTCGCGACGTATGTGCTGCTTGGGGTGATGGCGGGGGCGGTGGGCAAAGGGTTTGAGTTGGCGGGAGAACTCGCCGGCGTGCAGCGGGCGGCGGCGGTCTTCGCGGGGGGGTGGATGGTCGCGTTTGGGAGCGTGCTGATCGCGCGCTCGCTGGGCGCGCGGCTGCCACGCTTGCCGCTGCCAAGAGCGCTCAAGACCATCGTGATGCGCGGGCACGACGCGGCGGACCGGCTGGGGCCGCTGGGCCGGGCTTCGGTGATTGGGCTGCTGACGACGATGCTGCCGTGCGGCTGGCTGTATGCGTTTGCGGTGACGGCCTCGGGCACGGCGGACCCGGTGCGGGGAGGCGTGGTGATGGCGGCCTTCTGGCTGGGCACCTTGCCGGTGATGGCGTCGCTGGGTGTGGCGTTGCAGCGGAGCCTGGGGCCGGTGCGCCGGGCGATGCCGCTGACGACAGCGGTGGTGCTGGTGGTGATGGGCGGGCTGACGCTGGCGGGCCGGGTGCGGGCGATCTCGAGCGCGGGTGAAACGCTTGTACAGGTGGTGTGCCATTGACGATGCCGCTTGCTCCAGCCTTTGATGGCAACGATGGGGGCGTTCTGGGCGTTTTGCGCGCGAGCATGCCCGCTTCGTGCACGCACTGCGGCTTGCCGGTGCCCGCCGGGCTGGTGGCGCCAGACCGGGAAGCGCAGTTCTGCTGTCACGGGTGCGAGACGGCGTACGAGGTGATCCATCGGTGCGGGCTGGACCGGTACTACGCGTTGAAAGAGAGAAATGCGGGCGCGGCGCGCACGTCGGGGCGGTCGTATGCGGAGTTCGACGACGAAACCTTTCGCGCGATGTATGTGCGGCGAGACGCGGCGGGCACGTGCCATGCGGAGCTGTTTCTCTCGGGCATGCACTGTGCCGCGTGCGTGTGGTTGATTGAGCGGCTGCCGCGTTTGCTGAAGGGCGTCAGCGAGGCGCGGGTGGACCTTGGGCGCTCGCTGGTCACACTGTCGTGGGATGACGGGGCGGTGCGGCTGTCGGAGATCGCGCGGGTGCTGGATTCGATCGGGTATCCGCCCACCCCGGCCCGCGATGCGAAAGCGCGAGCGCAGCGCCGGGCGGAGGATCGGCGCCAACTGGTGCGTCTGGCGGTGGCGGGCGCGTGCGCCGGCAACGTGATGCTCTTCGCGGTGTCGCTGTATGCGGGCGCGTTTGGCAGCATGGAGCCGGCGTTCGCGCAACTCTTCCGGTGGGCGAGCCTGGTGCTGACGCTGGTGTCGCTGGCGTGGCCGGGGCGGGTCTTTTTCGCGAGCGCGTGGTACGCGGTGCGCACTCGTAGCGTGCACTTTGACGTGCCAATTGCGCTGGCGCTGGCCGCGGGGGCGATGTGGAGTATCTGGTCCACGGTGATGGGCACGCTGCATCCGGAGGCGGCGGGCGGGGCGGTGTACTTCGACACGGTGAGCGTGCTGGTGTTTGCGTTGCTCATTGGGCGGTTTCTGCAGTCGCGTCAGCAGAGGTTTGCCGCGGACTCGGTTGAGTTGCTGTTTTCGCTCACGCCCAGCGTCGCACGGCGGCTCAAGGTCGGGGGCTGGGGCGAGCTTGAAGAGGTGCCCGCGCAGGCCCTGGCGAGCGGCGACATCATCGAGGTTCGCCCCGGGGAGTGCTTGCCGGCCGACGGCGAGGTGATGACCGGGCACTCGGCGGTGGATCAGGCGGTGCTGACGGGCGAGTCGAGCCCGGTGGATGTCGGCCCGGGCGGCCGGGTGGCGGCGGGAACGGTGAACGTGACGTCCGTGCTTCGGGTGCGGGTGGCGGCGACCGGCGAGGCGACGCGGCTTGGGAAGCTGATGCGACTGATCGAGGAGGGGGCACGCCGCCGCGCACCGATCGTGGAGTTCGCGGACCGTGTGGCGGGGCACTTCACCATCGGCATGCTGGTGCTGGCCGGAGTGACGCTGAGCGTGTGGCTGTGGCTGGATGCGACGCACGCGATTGATCACGCGGTGGCGCTGCTGGTTGTGACGTGCCCGTGCGCACTCGGGCTGGCCACTCCTCTGGTGATGACCGTGGCCATGGGGCGGGCGGCTCGACGCCACATGCTGATCAAAGGGGGCGACGCGATTCAGCGACTTGCGACGCGACGAGTGCCCAACTCGGGCACGATTTTCCTCGACAAGACTGGGACCATCACCGAGGGAGGCTTCACGCTGGCCGCGTGGATCGGCGATGAGAGCGCCAAGCCGCTGGTGGCACTGATCGAGCGTCAGAGCAATCACCCGGCGGGCGTGGCGCTGGCTCGCGATTGCGGCCAGCCTGCCGCGGGTGAGGTCTTTGGTCTCCAACACCAAGTTGGTGGTGGCCTTGCGGGAATCGTGGCGGGGCGACGCGTTGTGGTTGGCTCCCCGGCGTATGCACTCTCAGCGTGTACGACGCCGAGTGACGCGCTGCTCGCGGCTTTGGCGCAGCTCCCGGCGCAGGGCCTCACTCCGGTGGCAGTCGCGGTGGATGGTCAACTGGTCGCCGTTGCGGGGCTGGGTGATCGCGTGCGGGACGACGCCGCGGCCTCGGTGAGGCGGCTGCAGACCCTTGGCTATCGCGTGGGCATTCTCTCGGGGGATCATCCGGAGGTGGTGGCCCGCGTGGCGCGTGAGCTAGGGATACACCCCGAAGACGCGCGGGGGGGCCAGACCCCGGAGATGAAGCTCGAGGCGGTGCATGGCGCGAAGGTGGGCGGGCCGGTCATCATGGTGGGGGACGGCGTGAACGACGCCGCGGCCCTCGCGGCGGCCGACGTGGGCGTGGCGGTGCATGGCGGGGTGGAGGCGTCGTTGGCGGCGGCCGACGTGTACCTGGGGGCACCGGGGTTGACGCCGCTGGTGGAGCTCATCGAGGCAAGCCGGCGCACGATGAACACCATCAGGCGCAACTTGTGGGTGTCGCTCTTTTACAACGTGAGCGCGGGGACGCTGGCGGCCTTTGGGCTGGTCTCGCCGATAGTGGCGGCACTGATCATGCCGCTGAGCTCGCTGACGGCGGTCACCATTTCGCTGCGGTCCCGCACGTTTGATTCATCGCCGCGCGCGGGAGGGAAGTCATGAGCGTGTTGTACATCGCGTTGCCGGTGGCGGTGGCGTTGGCGGCGGGGTTTCTCGCCGGGTTCATCTGGGCGGTGAGGCGTGGGCAATATGACGATGTGGAGACGCCCGCGCATCGAATGCTCGATGATGACTGAGGCTGGCCGAGGCGCGATGTGGCGGGGCGAGTGAGGGAAAGCGTCCCGGGTGCGACTCGAACGCACGACCTGCCGCTTAGAAGGCGGCTGCTCTATCCAACTGAGCTACCGGGACCAAAGGTCGCTGGCGGAGGTCCGCTGACGACTGAGAATGATATTCGTCGGGAGACCTGAACGGTCTCTGGTGCGCACTCTCCCGATGGCCGCGGACCACGTCGGCGGGGGAGGGGTTATGTTTGGATGTGTTTGGGGTGGCGCGGCAGGGAGGAAACCTCGTTGCTCGCCAGGCAGCGAGGTGGTAACGTAGTTGGGGGGAAGATCTCACATTGTGTGAGAACTTGTTTGGATTCCAAGGGTTCTCAAACTGGATACGTGCCATGTCAAATGCTCCGCAGCGTCCCAAGGCGGCCGCGCCGCTCACCAAGCCGAATACGCCGCCGCGCCCCTCGTCTGCCACGCCGATGAGCAAACCTGCGAGCGCGAAGTCGGCCTCGTCGGGGGCGTCGCCGACCTCTTCGACACCGAAGCCCGCGCTTGGGCCCCAGCCCAAGCCGCAGCGTTTGACCCCGCCAAAGGTGCTCGGGCCCCAGCCCAAGCCTCAGCGGCTGCCGACGCCGGTGAAGGCGAGCGGGAGTGCGTCGACGCCCTCGCTGACGGGTGCGCCGAAGGTGGGGGCCAAGCCCGGGGCGTCACTTTCGAGCCCTGCGGTGGGCGGGGCGAAGCCGGCCTTCAAGGAAGGCGCTATCCGGAACCCGATGAGAACTACCAGCCCGAAGATGGGCAACAAGGGCTGAACAGGTGTTCACGCATGATGGCCCGCGCGATACCGCGGCCCAATCTACTTTGTGTATGACGCTGGATGCATGAAGCACGTGTCTTACCGCGTATGCAGGCCCTACGCACCTGGGGTATTTCCGCGCGCAACGCCGATGTAGATGGCCTGTCCGCAAGGGTGGGACCCCCTCGCGTCACGCCTGCGCGTTCGAACATCGCGTGCGGGGCCATTCGCATGACCGCGGCGTCGTAGATCGGAGTGGGCGTGCTTTGCCTTCCCTGGGGGGCGAAAGTGTGCGCGGCCCTCGCCCGGCCAGCGGGGTTGGGGCTATCATCCGGCCCTGCGGAGCAGTCTCGGCGAAGGCCGCGGCGGTTTCGCGGACAACGTGGGGCGCATAGCTCAGTTGGCTAGAGCGCGGCTGTCACATAGCCGAGGTCACAGGTTCGAGTCCTGTTGCGCCCACTTGCCTTGTTTGCAGTCTCGTTGCGGGTGCGGCCGGTTTTCGGTCCGCTTTTCGCCGTCGGCCTCGAGCGCCGGGTCCGAGCGGGGGTTCAGGGTGTCAGCAGCAACGTGAAGTCCTTGCCGCTGGTTTTCCCGGCTTCGATCTTGGCATACGCGGCGTGCCCGTCCACAAACCCCATGACCGATTGATCGTCATCGTCGAAGGCGTTGTTCCATTCGAAGGGAAGCGCGGTGACACGGGGGAACGCTTCACCGGTTTGGTCGGTGAACCAGGCAAAGTGGTCGGTCCGGATTCGCCCCAGCGCGGAAGTCAGTGCCGGCAGGCCGCGGCGCACCTGTTCGGCAGCGTCGCCGGTGGCGGCAAAGGTGTCGAGCCAGCGCAGGTTGAGGAGGTAGGAGGTTCCTACATCTTCGTAGCAACTTACGCCGGAGGTGGGGGCGGGGGCCGCCGGGAAGGTGTGTTCGAGAGAGTCTTCGAAGCCGCGGGTGCGCACCAGGGGAATGACCAACTTTCGGGCCGAGTCGCCCGCTGCCATGGTCTGCGGCGGGGCCGGAGCGTCGAGCACCAGGCCCGAGGCGATGTAGTCGTTCATGGGTCGATCGGCGGCTTCGATATCAAATGGCAAGCCCGCCCATGTCGCGGCGTTGTTCGAGCCGCAAAATGACCATGGGCAGAGACCCTCCAAAGGCCCCGAGCCCGGTCCAGGGACAGCGCCCCGGCGGTACACCGGCGTGAACGGAAGGCGGTCTTTGAAGTCCTGCTGATAGGCCCCTCCGGCGAGCGCGACCTGGTGGGCGTTGGAAAGCGATGTGGTAAGCAGCCCGCGTTCGCGCACCCGATCAAGGCCGGGAGTCACCAGGGCGATCAGGATGGCGATCACCGTGATGCAGACCAGCAGCTCAATGAGCGTGAATGCCTTGGAGCGAACCATGTAAGGTGACTCTATGCGTGCTGGTCGCTCGCTTTGCTTGCGACGTTTCTCATGCCGCGTGCCGTGTGCGTGCGGCGACGTGCGCGAAGAAGATCTGCAGGAGCGCGGGGTCGAAGATGTTGCCGGCTTCGCGTTCCATCGTTTCGCGGGCCTTTTCCAGCGACAGGGCCTCGCGGTAGGGGCGGTTGGTGCGCAGCGCGTCAAAGACATCGGCGACCTGCACGATCTGGCTGGCCACGTGCATCTTCCAGCGGGCGGGCGGGTTGGGGTAGCCGCCCCCGCCGCGGTGCATGTGGTGTTCGTATGCGACGGCGATGGCGACATCGAGCTTCACGCCGGCCGCGATGAGCAGCCGGGCGCCGTCTTCGGGGTGGCGGCGCATGATGGCGACGTCTTCTTTGGTGAAGTCCTGCTTCTTGTTGAGGATTTCGCTGGGGGTTCGCACCTTGCCGACATCATGCAGCATCGCGGCACAGGTGATGTCGTGCACTTTGTCGGGGCTCAGGCCCATCGCCTGCGCCAGCGCTCCGCTGAGCATTGCCACGTTGATCGTGTGCACGTAGGTGTATTCATCGTGGGTACGCAGCTCGCTCAGGGGGATGAGCGCATCCCCGCGGGTGACTGAGAGTGCCGCCAGTTCGCTGGTGAGCGACGCCAGATGGTTGGTTTCCAGTTCCGCCCGGGTGCCGAGGGGGTCCAGCACGCCCTGCAGGCGTGCGACCATTGATGCGGGCACGAAGCCGCGGCCCGGGGTCGCCCCGCTGACGCCCACGCCCGCTTCCCCCGCGCCATGAAGGCCGATGCTGCTGAGGCGGGGGACGGGATTTTGATCACTCTCCATGCACGCGAGAATGGCCGCCAGATCCGCGTCGGTGGGAGCGGCGTTGATACGGATCGCGGCGATGCCGCGATCGCGCAGGCGTTGCAAGCCGCCCTGCATCATGCGCCCGCCATTGTGCAGGGGCTCCTCACCCACGACGATGCGATCCGGGAGCAGCACGGCGGTGGTACCCGGGTGGGCTGACCCAAGTGTGGTGAGGGAAGCGAGCGCGTCGCGAGCGCGTTGGGCGGCGACGGGGCTCTGCGGGGTGTAAAGCCTGCGGGATTCGAAGGCCGCCTGCAACGCGCCCAGGGCTTGTTCCAGCAGATCCATCATGCGCCGTCTCCCCCGAGCAACGAGAGGAGGCCCCACAGCCGCACGATTAGGTACCGGCGCGGGCTGGGCGCTGTCCGGGTCAGTTCCTTCATGGGTTCGCTGTGGCGGCAGAGTCGCAAGGCATCGCCGATGGACAGCAGGCGCGCAAACGCGTGGAAGCCCCTGCGCCCGTGCAGCGATCTTGCCACGGATGCGAGTGCATGCACGCCGTCTTCGCCATGCGCGAGCATGGCCATGGCGGCAAACCAATCGGTGCGGGATGACCACGCGGAGCGGGTGTGATGGCAGAGATAGTCGGCGAGCGCGGGCAGGGCGTCGGGGCAGGCGCCGGTCAGCATCTGTCGCACGGCTTCCCTGCGAAGTTTGCCATCCGGGTGAGTCAGCGCCCAGCTGATCGCGCTCGCCGGCCATGGGTGGGGCGACGAGCGGATCTGCGCGAGGAGTGCCGACGCGACCTCGGGCAAGGGCGAGACAAACAAACCGGCGATGAGGGCGTCTTGCTCGTGGGGCTCCAAGCCTGCGTCAGCACGGGCGAGCGGCAGGAGCGCCATGGCATCGCGTGCGATGGCCGCCTGCACCACGGTTGGCCAAGAGCCGCCGAGCCGGACCAACTGAAGCAGCGCCGCACGATCGTCCGCCGCGGCGGCGGCGAGCAGGGCCGCGGCGGCCGTCTCTTCGCCAAGCTCGCGAATGAGGGCGGCGGCCTCGGCATTGTGTTCCGGCCGGGCACTCACCTGCGTCGCCAGCGCCCGAAGTCGGTCGGGTGATTGAAGGAGTTCACGCAGCGACGCCTCCTCCGGAGAGTCGGTGGCCAGGCCTGTTCGCACACGCTCAAACAGTCCGCTTTCGAGCAGCGAATCCAAGCGCTGCGTGATGAAGCCCCCGGTCGTGGCGTCGCCCGACGCGGTGACGCCAAGCGCCGAGGCGATGTCGCACGCCTGCTCAAGCGCGGAGCCCCATTCCACCGAGGGCGGGGGCGACGCGTTGGCACCGGGTTCGCCGATCGCCGCGATGGTTTCGTCGTGGCTCTCCGGCGAATACCGCACGCCTTGAGCATCGCGCAGGAGGACCTCGATGGCTTCCCGCACCTTGGGGTCGGGCTGCACGCCGTTGGACAGGTTGGTGTGCCAGCGCTTTACGACCTGCGTGAGGGCATGGGTCTTTTGCGGATCGTCTCGCGCGAGGGCGATGAGCCTGGAGAAGACTCGCACCGTGTCGGAGGAAAGACCCTTGCCGTCGCGCGTGGCGGCCGAAACCGCTTCGGCAACGTCCTCGACGGGCAGGGCTTCAGCGATCAAGCCCATCGCGTCGTAATGCGAAGGGTCGCGGCCGGGTTCAAGATCGAGGATGCGGGTGCGAACGTCCGGCGAGAGGGCCTTGAAGAACTCGCGTACGTGGGCCTGAGCCTGCTCGCGGTGCGCCACGGGCACGCTGCCCAGGGCGCCGGCGATGGCCTGCACGGCGTCGGCCGCCGAGGAGTTGGCCGGATCGCTGGGGGCCATCCCCTGGCGGAGCGACTGAAGCTGGGCCGACATGGAATCCAGAACCCGGTCGACCGCGCCGATCCAGTCGAGCCCCCGCTCACCATCGGAAACTTCGGCAGAGAGGCGCACGCCGTGGGCGGAGAGGGGCATGGCCCGCAGAGCGCCGCTGGTGACCTGGGCGAGCAACTCGACATTTTCTCGAACGCCGCCCTGGTGCGCGAGCAACCGGGCCACGCATTCCGCGGCTTTGAGGCTCATCGGCGCGTCGAGCGGGGCAAAGAACCCGATCATCGCGACGTTGGCCCGGCACAGGGCAGCGCCAAAGTCGGCGACGCCCGGCGTGCGCACGCGCTCCCCCTCCGTGCCTTCAAAACCCTGGGGAGAAACACGGAGCCAACCGACCGCGTCCGTACCGCGCTCGCTGCTCATGGCGTGGGCGGCAGCGATCGTCGCGGCGTGTTCCGGCCCGTAGAGGCGGAGCGCTTCCACCACACGGAGTAGCGCGCCAGCCGCGGCTTCGGCCGGGGACGGCGCCACTGCGGGCGTGGTGGATGCCACTCCGTCGTCTGCCGATCGACTCTCGACCTTGTCCACTGTCATCTGTGGAAATATCGACGGCTCCCCCCGACAGGTGGAGCGGGCAGGTTGTTTCCAGGTGATTCAGCCGCACACGGCGCGATCTTTGCGGTTCAAGCCGTTGGCTCCTTGCGCGAAGTACTTGCTTTTGGCGGGCATGTTTGAGTGCGGGAACGCGACTCGCGGAGGGAGGCGTCCAGATAACCGCGGCGTTGCCGATGGGCGCGACTGCCGGCGGGGGATTGGCACCTGCGCGTATTCTGACGGTCCCTGTATGAACTTGCTGGATCTGATCTATGTGCCGCTCGCGATCGTCACTGCCCCGTGGTGGGCGGGGAAGAAGCGTTCGGGCTGGGGAGATCGGTTCGGCAGGATCCCGCCGCTGCCACATGCCACCCGGCCCCGGGTCTTGCTCCACGCGGTGTCGGTCGGGGAGGTCAGCGCCTTGCGGCAACTGGTGCCGCTTCTGAGGGAAGAGTGCGACGTGGTGGTGAGCGCCACGACGGATACCGGCTTGGCACGCGCCCGTGAACTGTTTGAATTGCAGGCCCATGTGGTGCGGTATCCCCTGGATTTTTCCTGGAGCGTGGCGCGGTTCCTGAGCGCCGTCCAGCCGCACGCCGTCGGGCTGGTGGAACTCGAGGTGTGGCCGAACTTCGTGCGGGCGTGCGGCAAGCGCCGCGTTCCGGTCGCGATCATCAACGGGCGCCTCAGTGCGCGGAGCAGCAAGGGGTATCGCAAGCTGGGCGGGTTTTTCCGGCGGCTGCTTGGGCAAGTTACGCTGGTTGCGTGCCAGGATGAGGATTATGCCGCCCGGTTCCGGTCGCTGGGGGCGACTCGGGTGGAGATCACCGGGTCCATGAAGTGGGACGCCACGGTGGTATCGAGCGGGCCTGTGGAAGGAGCCGCGGCGCTCGCGGCTGAACTGGGCGTCGACGTGGCGAAGCCACTGATCGTTGCGGGGAGCACCGGCCCGGGTGAGGAGGCGGTGCTGCACGGGGCGTGTCCGGAGGGGGTGCAGTTGCTGTGCGCTCCGCGCAAGCCCGACCGCTTTGATGAAGCCGCGGCGGCGTTGCCGGGGTGCGTCCGGCTGAGCCGGGTGCGTGCCGGCATACCGGCATCGCCCGGAGCCATGCGGTTTTTGGTCGACACCATTGGGGACCTGCGCAAGGCGTACAGCTTGGCGACGGTGGTGGTGGTCGGACGGAGCTTTATAGGTGACTTGTATGGGTCGGACCCGATCGAGCCTATTTCGCTGTGTCGGGCCACGGTGATCGGCCCGCACGTCGCTGACTTTGCGCGGATCGTCGAGGCCTTTGCGAAGGTGGGGGGGATCATGCAGATTTCCCGGGAAGGGCTGCCGGGAGCACTCGCGAAGCTGTCAACCGACCTCCAGGCACGCAATCGCCTGGTGGAAAACGGTTTGAGGTGTATCGCCGGGCATCAGGGGGCGTCCGCGGCTCATGCGAAGCTGTTGGCGAGGCTTGCGAAGGATTCACACGGGTTTCGTTCGGGCAAATGAACCTTTGGATGAGGCTTGAAAGGTGTCTGGAAGGGGCGAACGATGCCCACCTTGGGGTTGGCGGTTTCGGTGGAAAGTCTGTGGAAGAAGCAGACTTGCATTTGAGTGGAAAATCCGGGAAGATGTCGCAACAGGGAGCCGGGGCGCTCGTAGGCTACAAAGCCTGTTGAGCTAAATCGGACTTTGACGCGGCCTTGCGCTGCGATTGATCCGAGGCCGGGCAGCCGCACATGGGAACGCCGCTTCGTCGCGAGAACCGCGGCGCGTGTTTATGGAGTCGCACATGTCGAATCGTTCTGATCGCAAGGGTTGGCTGGGTCGTCATACCAACCCCGTGTCCCCCGTCGAAGCCCTTGAGCAGCGCCAGTTGCTGGACGCGCTGCCGGTGGGCGCTTCCTGGATCCCCTGGGGCAACACCGAAGTGGCGGCTCAGCGCGGTTCGTACATTCTGGAGTTCAACGGCGGCACCCGCACGAACGACCAGGCGGCCTTGCTGGCGCAGGAGGCCGCGACGCGGCTGGGCCTGAGCTTCAGCAGCGTTCGCGGGTTTGCCCGCGGGCAGTATGCGGAACTGACCACCAATCAGCAGGTGACGCAGCAGGCGATCAGCGCGGCCAAGAGCGACCTGTCGTTCCTCAAGACCTTTGAACCCAACATTGTGCAGCAGATCACTCGCACCCCGAACGATCCGCGGTTTGGCAATCAGTGGGACAAGCAGAACACGGGGCAGCTCATTCCGAATCCGGGTCCCGGGCAGCTTGGCATCGCGGGGGCGGACATCAGCGCCACCCAGGCGTGGGATACCACGATCGGCTCGCGCAGCGTGGTGGTGGCGGTGATCGATACCGGCATCGACCTGACGCACCCCGACCTGGTGTCCAACCTGTGGGTCAACCCGGGCGAGATTCCCGGCAACGGGATCGATGATGACGGCAACGGCTTTGTCGACGACGTCAACGGCTGGGACTTTGCCGACAACGACAATGTTCCGCAGGACCTTGACAACATTAACGGAAGGTTCCCCCACGGGACGTTTGTCTCCGGTGTGATCGGGGCCTCTGGCAACAACGGCCTGGGCATCACCGGTGTGGCGTGGAATGTGTCGATCATGGCACTCAAGATCGCGAACAGCGCCACTGGCGCGCTCACCACCGCCGCGATTGTCGCGGCCCACGACTACGCGACCATGATGATCGGCCGCCGGATCAACATCGTCGCCAGCAACAACAGCTACGGCGGGTTCAACCAGGCCTTTTATGCCAACGCACCCACGGGCATCGACGCTGAGCGTGATGCGATTCAGAACTTCGTCAACGCGGGCGCGACCTTTGTGACGGCGGCTGGCAATAGCAGCTTTGACAACGATAACCCCAACTTCACCTTTTTCCCCTCGTCTTACAACGTTCCCGGGGTGATCAGTGTGGCCGCGACCGACAACCGCGACCAACTCGCCGGGTTCAGCAACTACGGCGCTCAAACTGTCGAACTCGCAGCTCCCGGTGTGGATGTGTATTCCACGTTCTTGGGCGGAAATTATCAGTATAGCAGCGGCACCAGCTTTGCCAGCCCGCAGGTTGCCGGTGCTGTGGCCCTGCTCAAGACGGTGAAGCCCAACGCCAGCGCCGTGGAGATTCGCGAAGCCCTCTTCAACAGCGTGGATCCGCTGGCCAGCCTGCAGGGGCGGGTGCGTTCGGGCGGCCGCCTCAACATCGCGCGGGCGATTCAGGTGATCCAGACCGACGGCCCGGTGGTACGTGCGGTTGACCCCGGGGCGATCACCCAACAGGTGGTGCCCGCGACCGGCTTGCCGCTGAACACCATCAACGTCAACTTCAGCAAGGACCTGAACGCCTCGCTCGTCTCGGCTTCGAGAGTGAGCCTGATCGGCGCGGGCAGCGATGGAAACTTCGGCACCGGTGACGACTTCACGGTGCCCATCAGCAGCGCGGTGCGCAGCACGAGCGACCCGCGCCTGGTCACCATCACGCTGAATCTTGCCGGGTTCAGCGGGGCGCGCCTGCCCGTCGGCAGCTATCGCCTGACGCTGCAACCCAACGGGTTTGTGGACACCAGCGGCAACTTCCTCAACGGCAACAACACCGCCGGCACCAACGCCGTCTACAACTTCCGAGTCGCCAGCGCCTCGGGCGACAACGAACCGAACGACACGCTGGTCCAGGCGACCCCCGTCAGCTTCAGTGCGGACGGCTCGGCCACGTTCACCGGCGTCACGCTGGGCA
>JBAZUW010000059.1:0-17856 GCA_041661205.1 Phycisphaerales bacterium | reverse complement strand
CGAAGGCCTCGTCCCCTATCGCGGCACGCTCGCAGACTTTGTGTACCAACTCGTCGGGGGGATGCGCAGCGCGATGGGCTACTGCGGCTGCCGCACCATCGAGGAGCTGCGCCAGCACGCCCGCTTCTGTCGCGTGAGCAGCGCGACGGTCGTCGAGAATCACCCGCACGACATCTTGATCACGAAGGAATCGCCGAACTACAGCGTGGGGCAGAAGGACTGAGCGGGAAGGCACTAGGCATGAGGCACTGGGCACCAGGATCTGCACGCCCGGGATGAGCCGATAGGCGAATCCCGAGATCGATGAAGTTGTGTTTCACACCGCTTGCATTGCTTTGCCCTGCAGGCCGAAGGCATGTCACGCCAGTAGCCGGGGGTCGGAGCGAAGCGATACCCCCGGAAAACTCGCAGTGACTCATTGCAGTCCGAAGGACTGCTCCCGAACGACGCCGACCCCTTCAGGGTCGAGAGAACTTGAAAGACCTTCCCGGGGGTGGCGCTCGAAGACTCGCTTCACCGCCCGGCTACTGGCGAACAGGCCTTCGGCCTGAAACCAGGCACCATCGTCTAGCGCGGGGGGCTCGCCTCATCCAGAATCCCCACCTTGCTCACGCCCAGCGCCGCCGCCCACTCGTGGATTTTCACCACATCGTCATACGGCACTTCGGGCGAGGGGGCCACGAGCACGATGAACCCCTCGGGGTTGCCGCCGGAGATTTTCGCCTTGAGCGCCTCGTGGGCTTCGTCCATGCTCATGGGCACGCCGCTGTCATCGTCGATCTTGTATACCACCTGCGTGCCGCCGTTGTGAGTGAGGGCGAACGTCAGCCGCGTTGGCGGCTTTTCGGTGCTCGCCGGCCCCGCGGCCCGCACCGGCAGCGAGCTTTTCAAAAACCACTCCGGCCCCAGAAACGCCGCAGAGGCCATGAAGAAAATCAGAATGACCATGACAACATCGACCATGGGCGTCATGTTGGGGCCGGTCTGCATCTCGTACACCGCCCGGGCGCTGCGGGGGCGGAAGGCATGCTTCATCACCCGCCCCCTTCGCGCGACGCGACCAGTTTAACGCTCTTCAGCCCCGCCTCGCGGCACGCCTGCAACACCGGCTCGATCCGCGAAAACGGCAGCGACCGATCCGCCCGCAGGTGCACCGGCTGATCCGGGTGTGTGTCGTTCGCGGCCTTCAACGTCGCGGCCAGTTGCCCCGCCCCAATGCTGTTCCCATCAATCACGACTTCCGCCGCGTTGCCGTGCTTGACGACGTTCACCACCAGCGCCCCGGCAGGCTCGTCACCCTTGCCGGTGCGCGAGCCGGGCAACTCCACCCGCGCCAGCCGATCCGACGCCAGCTTGCCCACAATGAGGTAGAAAACAATCAACACCATCACCACATCAATCAGCGGCGTCACGTTGATCTTCGCCATGCCCGTCTGAGGTTTGTGAAAGCGTTGACGCATGGTGTTGGTAGATCGGCTCTCTTGGTACGTCGGCTCTTGGTACGTCGGCTCTCCGAGCCGACTCTTTGCTGTAGCATGTTCGGCTCGGAGAGCCGACCTACTTCGCCGCCGGCAGCCTCTCCACAATCTCGCTCGCGATCACCGTACCCCGCGTGCACAGCCGATCCACGATGTTCTTGTAAATCCCATACGCAAACAAGCACGGAATCGCCAAACACAGCCCCAGCAGCGTGTGAAACAGCGCCTTGGAAATGCCCAGCGAAAGGTCCGCTGGCCCAGCCTGCCCCTGCGTGTTGCCCAGGCTCGTAAACGCCAGAATCATCCCCCACACCGTGCCCGCCAGACCCACCAAGGGGCCAAGGTTGCCGATCACGCTGAGAAAATCAATCTTGCGGAACCACCGCGCCGATTCCTCAGCCGCGGCCAGCTCCGCCGCGTCTCGAATCGCAACGCGATCACCCCCCGATGCCGCCACCGCCGGCCTCAGCACGCGGCTCACAAACGAGTCATCCTCGCGCACCGCGATCTTGAGGTCCTCCCAGCGCCCCGCCCGCGAGAGGTCCGTCAGCCGCCCCAGCACCGCCTCGGGCACGATGTTGCGGCTGCGCACCTCGAACATGCACACGAAGATCGTCGCCACCCCCACCACCGAACCCAAAAGCAGGATCACGGTAAAGGCGTCGAACGACTGAACGAAAAGAGCCCACAGGGCGTTGCCCTGACCGGCCTCGGCAAGCGTGAAAGTGGCAATCATGCGGCGCGATGATAGAGGTGCGGAGCGTCGTACGCTTGACCCATATGCGTATCACGCTCGCGCCGATCAACCCGACCGTGGGCGACGTTTCAGGGAACGCCGCGCTCGCGGCCCACGCCATCGACGCCGCCAAAGCCGCCGGCAGCCACGTGGTCGTCCTCCCCGAACTCTGCATCAGCGGCTACCCGCCCAAAGACCTGCTGCTGGAACGCGGCTTTATCGAAGCCTGCGAAGCGGCGGGGCGGAAGCTCGGCGAACAACACTCGCAAGGTTTGACCATCATCTTCGGCTGCCCGCTCGCCGCGCCCGGAGGCTCCTGCACCAACTCGCTGCTCGTCTACCGCGACGGCACCCGCCTCGCCCGCTACGACAAGCGCCTCCTCCCCACCTACGACGTCTTCGACGAAGACCGCTATTTCACGCCCGGTCACACGCCGGTGGTCATCGACGGCCTGGGCCTGGCCATCTGCGAAGACCTCTGGCGAGGCGAAGACGCCGGTTTCGCATCGCGCTACTCAGGCAGCCCCGACCCGGTCGCCGAAGCCGTGCGGGCCGGCGCGAAAATTCTACTCTCGCCCTCCGCCAGCCCCTTCGTGCTCGGCAAGGGCCAGAAGCATCGCGACATCCTCGCAGCCCACGCCCGCACCCACCGCATCCCCGTCCTCTCCGTCAACCAGCTCGGCGGCAACGACGAACTCGTCTTCGACGGCCACGCCTACGCCTTCGCCCCCGATGGCTCCCTGGCGTGCGAATCAGTGCTCTTCTCAGGGAATCCGCTGACGATCGAAGTCGACGCCGACCCCCTGACGCCGGAGCTGAGGCTTTGCGAAGCTCCGGGCAGTTCAACGCAAACCCCACCCGGACCTTCGAGGACTCAGGTCCGGCGTCAGGGAGACACCACCCCCTCCGACGACGCCCTCCTCTTCCACGCCCTGACGCTGGGCGTGCGCGACTACCTCGCCAAAACCGGCTTTGCTTCCGCCCTCATCGGCCTCTCCGGTGGCATCGACTCCGCCCTCACCGCCGTCATCGCCGCCGCCGCGATCGGTGCCACCAACGTCCTTGGCGTCGCCATGCCCAGCCACTACAGCAGCACCCACAGCGTGGAAGACGCGCAAGACCTCGCCCGCCGCCTGGGCGTCCGCTGCATCCTCGCCCCCATCGCCCCCGGCGTCACCGGCAGCGCGTCCATCGCCGACGCCGCGTTCCACCAACTCGGCGAAAAATGCCTCGGCGCCACCCTCCCCGACATCGCGGAAGAAAACCTCCAATCCCGCATCCGCGGCACCCTGCTCATGACCCTCAGCAACCGCACCGGGGCCATCGTCCTCACCACCGGCAACAAGTCCGAACTCGCCGTCGGCTACTGCACGCTCTACGGCGACATGAACGGGGGCCTGGCCGTCCTTTCCGATGTCACCAAGCAGTGGGTTTATCGCCTTAGCCGCTGGATCAACGCCAACGCCACCACGCTCGGCTTCGCCACCCCGCCCATCCCGCAGCGCACCATCGACAAACCCCCCAGCGCCGAACTCCGCCCCAACCAGACCGACCAGGATTCGCTGCCGCCCTACGACGTGCTGGACGAAATCATCGAGCGCCGCGTGAACGCCCGCCAAAGCCCCGCCGAGATCGTCGCCGCGACCGGCTTCGACACTGGCGTCGTCGCCCGCATCACCCGCCTCATCTCCCTCGCCGAATACAAGCGCAAGCAAGCCGCCATCGGGCTCAAAGTCACCACCGTCGCCTTCGGCTCCGGCCGCCGCATGCCCATCGCCCAGCGCTGGAAGCCCGGTATCGCCTGACCTCCCCCACCCCCCTCCGCCGCGCAGTACCATCCGCGGCACGCGCCTTGCGGATACCTCCACCTTCCGCCCCGCGCCGCCTCAGGAGACCCCCATGACCCGCAAAGCCCGCTCGCTGATCGCCCTTGGTTTGGTCATCGCCGCCGGAGCCGCCACCCTGCTGGCCGCCGGCTGCCAGACCATGGAAGGCATCGGCAACGACCTCAAGTACATGGGCGAAAAGACGGAGGAAGTCGTCCGCAAATGAGCCCCGGTGCCCACTTGCGTTGAATCGCCGCCCAGGTTTACCATGGGCCTCCAAGGAGGTACCCCATGAACCAGCGCCTCGACTACATCAAAGCATCCCCCGAGTGCTTCCAGGCCATGCTCGGGCTGGAAGCGAAACTCAAGGCCAAAGTTGACCCCGCCCTCTTCCACCTCGTGAAGGTTCGCGCCTCCCAGATCAACGGCTGCGCCTACTGCATCGACATGCACTGGAAAGACGCCCGCGCGGGCGGCGAAACCGAGCAGCGCCTCTATGGCCTCCCCGCCTGGCGCGAAAGCCCCTACTACACCCCGAGCGAACGCGCGGCCCTCGCCTGGACCGAGTGCCTCACCCGAGTCTCCACCGACGGCGCCCCCGACGAAACCTTCGCCGCCCTGCGCGAGCACTTCACCGACGCGCAAGTCGCCGAACTCTCCTGGTGCATCGCCGCCATCAACGCGTGGAACCGAATCGCGATCGGGTTCAGGGCGACACCCGGCCTATATCAGCCCCCCAAGCACTAGGTCAGACCCATCGAATAGAGGCTAGTTTCTGGGGTCGACGACGAGAACTCCCATATGGCGATCACCCTCGAACTCGCAACACGAATTGCCCGCACGCGGCTTCAGATTGGCTTGATAACGGCCTTTTTCGTCTTTGTGAGCACGCTATTACCAGCGCGAGCCGGCTGCCTGCTCGCACCAATTCCATTCGTGATCGCCTTTTTCTATTTCAGGCTTGGAACTCTCCTCCTCTCGGCGTCCAGCTCCAAGCTTCGCGCCTTCGGCTCTTTCGCGGTCTGTTTTCTCTGCTTCCTGCTCATGCTGTTTCAGGTCGGTTTTCGGTTCCTTTTCACACTTGACCAACTCAGCAAAATCGTCTTGGACTGGCGAGTGCGGGCGCACACCGTCGCCATCGGGCCGCTCCGCATTCCGACCTACCAACTCATCGACGCTGCGGCTGAGACCTGTTTGTTCGGACTGGTGGTGCTCCTTGCCTGGATTGCCTGTGCCCGGAGTCTTCCGCAAGCGGCGACAGCGAGCCGCATCCCGTTGCTACGTTATTTCAAGCCGCTCCTATGGCTTGCCATCGTCGCCGAAACCGAGTTGAAGAACCTCACCCTGCTTGTCTTTGTCAGCGTGGATTCTGCAGCCAAGATCAGCTTTGCGCAGACCCAAGTTCTGCCGAATCTTGTTTACTTGGAGTGGCTTAATGCCGGACTCTGCCTGGTAGCACTTGTCGCGTTGAGCCTTCGACACAATCGATGGCTACGCGAGCGATCGGTCCAATGCGAGCATTGCGGCTATTTGGCGACGAATCTCGGCGAAACTCTTTGCCCGGAATGCGGGAAGTTACCGCTCCAATGCAGCCCCGAAGAGAACTAGTACCAGAGGCCAATCAAGCCTCTCTGCTCCCCTGGAGAAGTGGTGGTTTAGGTCTCTGCGAGGTCTACTCCACCAGCACGAAACGTGCTGACAACTGAAGGGACAGGCACTCCAGTCCTTTCCCCCCGCCTGCCGATAAACCCTCGGCATGTCCTTCGAACGACCCGATCTCTCCCGTGGCCGGTCGCTCATCGCGCCCGTCGGATCCACCGTGGTCATGGCACAGGGTGAAGCTGTGCCCGACCACTACGCCGGGCTGGACGCCGCATTGGCCGCCCGCGGCATGTGGTGCGACCGACTGCTCGCCGACCAGGCCCCGGTGCGCCTGGGCCCAAAGACCAAAGTCGTCATCATCAAAGACCAAACCTCGTTCATCGCCCGCTACGCCCTGGAGCAGGGGCAGCGCGTCGGGGCCACCATCGTCCTGCTGATGGACGGCATCGTCGAGTATCGCAACACATTTCTCAACCCGGCCGTCGGCTCCAACTTTCTGCGCCTCGCCCCCGCCGATGTTGTCGCGTGTGCTGGAGAAATGGATCGGCAAACGCTCGCGGCTCTGGGTAACCACGCCGTAGCCACCGGCCTGCCGCGATTGGCGGGGTTGAACGCCCTGCCGCCGCTGACCCCCGATCGCGCCATCATGGTCGCCACCGCCAACACCCCCGCCTTCAACCCCGGCGAGCGTGCCCGCCTGCTCGCGGCCCTCACCACCATCCGCGACGACTGCGCCACTGCACACATCCGCGTTCATTGGCGCCTCACCGGCGCCCTGGAAAACGACCTTGGCGTCATGTGCGACCGCCGCCCCTTGCCCCAAGTCCTCGCCGACGTTCGCGCCGTCATCGCCACTCCCACCACGCTGCTGGTTGAGTCGATGTTGGCGGGTCGCCCGACGATTCTGCTCGACCCGCATCCGGTGCCATGCTGGCAGGTGGCTCCGTGGATCATCCGCACCGCAACCAAAGCCGCCACCGCCGACCATCGGCCCGACCTCGCCGCCCTGCACGCCTGGATGCAGTCCAAGGCCATGGTGTACCCCGCACCGTCGCACGCCATCGGGGCGGCGTTGGCCGCGACCAGCGACGACATGGCCCGCCAGCGCGACATCCTCGACCAAATGCACCCGGCCCACGCGCCCGCGGCCGACTTGCTCGCCAACTTGTGCCTGGAGCTCTGCTGCAAACCCCGCCGCACCAGCCACCCCAAGCGCGTGTACGCCCCGGTGCAAACGCCCGCGCCGCTGCCGCTGATCAAAAGCCGCCCGCGCGTCGTCAACATGGTCTACTGCGACGGCTCGCCGGTTGGCGGCGTCCAAACCTGGGCCCTGCGCTTAGCCCGCGAGTTTGCCGCCGGCGACCTTGGATACGACGTTCGCACACTGCTGGTGACGCCCCAGCCCGAGGCGGTCCCCGCGTGGGCATCCGACCCAGCCACCCACACCAGCGTGTGTGTGTTTGACCCCACCGGCGACCATGCCGAGATACTGCAAGCTGTCCATCGCAGCTGTGCGGCCCTCGAACCCTCGATCATCATCCCCAACTACACCGATCTGTGCTACATGGTCGCCCACCAGTTGCGAGCCACCGGCACAAGAATCATCGCCGTCGCGCACACCGACCACGACTACTACCGCAATCTCATCTCCACCTATTCCGGCTGGGACGCGGGTGTCGGCGTCAGCAACGCCTGCGCCGCCTGGCTCGCCACCTTGGCCAACCATCGCCCGGTGCGGCGCATCGTCTGCGGCGTCCCAATCTCGCCCGCCCCACGCGAGGTTGCGCCCCGAAGCGCACCAATCCAGCTCATGTATTGCGGGCGAATGGTGCAGGAACAGAAGCGGATCTTCGATCTTCTCACCCTGATCGACGAGCTGGAAGCCCGGAGCGTGTCGTGTGTGCTGCACATGGTGGGCGACGGGCCAGACCTGCCCGCATGGCGACGCGAGCTCTCGACCCGCCGGCTGAACCACGTCCGAGTCGAGTGTCACGGCCGCTGCGAGCCGCAGTGGGTCCAAGACTTCCTGTCACAGATCGACCTCAGCGTGCTGGTCAGCGACTACGAGGGTATGAGCGTCTCCATGATGGAAGCGATGGGTGCAGGAGTGCTGCCCTGCGTCACCCGCGTCTCCAGCGGCGTAGACGAACTCATCCGAGATGGCGAAAACGGTGTGCTGTGCCCGGTGAGCGCCCCAGGCGAAATGGCCGACCGAATCGCGGCCCTCTCGATGGACCGTGATCTCCTGGCCCGCATCGGCGCCAAGGCCTGGGACACCGCTCGCGAAGCCTGCAGCGCGGCCGCCACGGCGACGGCCTACCGCGAAGTCTTTGACCTCGCCATGCGAGCACCCGCGCTTCCGCCCGCGAGTGACCTCGGGCTTCGCCCCGGCGAACTGTGGCGCTGGCGAAAGACCTGGACGCGCGACCCAAAGGCCAGCCACGATTGGATCCGCCGCACGCTTGAAGTGGCGGGCTACAAGCGCATCGCGCTCGACCAGCCGACGCCCGGCTGCGACGCGGTGCTGGTGCGCACCGACATGGCGGCCGTCACCGACGCGCAAATCGATCAGTGGCGGGCACAAGGGCTCGGCGTCGCGTGCTCACCCCACGTCACCCGCGAGTCGATCAGCGATAGCCTGCGCCGAATCCTCGCCCGCATCAGGGCCGATGGTTTCAGCCGCGTTGCCGTCTACGGCACCGGAAAACACACCCGCCTGCGGGCCCCCGTCTTCTACGAAGACTTCCCCATCGTCGGCTTCATCGACGACAACCCCCCCGAGTGCGGCCACATGTTCGGCCTCCCCATCGTCACTCTGCCCGAAGCACGTGATCGCTTGAACCCCGACGCCATCCTGCTCTCCAGCGACGCGTGGGAGGCGAAGATGTGGGAGCGCTGTGAACCCCTGCGCACCGCCGGCATCCGCGTGATCCCGATGTACGGAACCTACGCCGAGCATGCAATGGCCACGGTGTAGCTGTTTTGTGGCTGTCGGTGGGACAGGCGTCCCGCCTGTCCCTGCCTCGAAACGCAGCCGTGCGCGCAACTGCGACAGGCAGGACGCCTGTCCCACCAACAGCCATCAGAGCGTCGCAACTTCACCCCGCCAAGCGGGCTGGCGCAGCCTTCGCCGTCGCAGCCACCTCAGGCAAATACGCCTCGCTGAACACCCGCTTCACGGTCTTGTCCAAAAAGTCCTCGCGGATGTGCAGGCAGTCCGGCTTTCCCATCTTGTCCACCGGCTTGTACACATCGTTGTTCCGCTGAAAGCTCACGATCTCAAAGCTCGGGAAGTAGTCCACGTGCTTCATGCCTTCAGCATGCGCGTCGTCGATCGCCTCCTGCAGCGCTGATCGCAGCGTCGCCTTGCCATACGACGTCGCAACGAACACGTCATGAAAGCAAAACGTCGCCTTCAAAGGAATCGGCGACACCGAGCAGATGAACTTGATCGAGGGGTTGGCCGCCCGCACCAGCCGGAAAATCTCCCCGATCGCCGCGGCGTTCTCGTGCTGGCGCGTCTTGTGCACCACAAACCGCGAGTCAAACTCCGGCAAGTGCTTCTTCGGTGGCATCAAGTTCAGCCACGTGTTCGTCAAGGTGTCGCGCCACACTTCCACCAGCCCGAACGTGAGCACCATCACCTGGCACCCCCGCACCGCGCGGGCCACATCCTCCAGCGCCTTGCCGAACTCCGCCAAACCCTCCTCGCGGCTCGCGTACGAAAAGTCAGCCTCTTCGCGCCCGTGCGCATCAAACCAGCGCCCATTGTCCAGTTCGATCAGATGCTCGGGCCCAAAGCCCCCGTGCAGCGCCCACTGCACAGTCTGCAAGATGTTGAACGCGTTGTACCGGTGGTACAAGCCGCCAAACGTCACCTGCTGGCCACGGTGGGCCATGATGTACGCGACCGCGCGGGCAAAGCAGCTTCCGACTCCGTACACCGCATCGGTCGGCGCGATCGTAAACGATGGAGCCGCGGCGATCCCCAGCGCGGGCTCGCTGAAGCGCCGCCCGCTGAAGATCGCGGCTCTGGGCAGGTTGCGGGCGTTGCGTTCAAGCACGACATACCTCCTGATTGGCTGTTGGGTGGCCCGGCGGTCCCCGCCGGTGCCTGTGTTCATGGCGCCCGCAACACGCGAACAACAGACCGGATGGGCCGATGTCCTCGGCCGGTCACTCCTGACAGATGAAAAACTGAAGGCTCTTCCGCACCGTGCCCGGGGGCGTCGGCCGCACCGCGTGCAGCGACCGATCCGTCACCACAAACGACGCCAGCGTGTTGGGCAGGAACTCGATGGTCTTGGCAGGGCGATAGTCGTCCCACGTCTCGTGCCCGGTGGGCTTGTGCCGATAGGCCTCCTCCCGCGGCACCACAATGCTCGTGCCAGCGTGACGCTGCGAGTCGTCCTCAGGCAGATAGAACAGCATGGTGACGATCTTCTTCAGCGTGTCGGTGTGCGGCCCGATGCCGTAGCCGCCCGTGTCGCGGAAGAGGTACATCAAGGGCCGAATGCTGTGCCCAAAGCGCGAGGCCAGCAAGGGCGAGTAGCTCTCAAGCGCAAATCGCATGAACGACTGCGAGCCCAGGCTCTGAACCAGCCAGTTCCAGAACGCCCGCTGCTTGGGCGGCAACCGATCCATCGCCCCCGGCTTGGTCAGCTCGATGGTGCCGCGCTGCGGGTAGCCCTCGATCTGCGCTTCAAACTGCTCCTCGCCGGGGAAGTTCTCCAGAATCTGCGAGTAGTAGCTCTCCGGAAACACCCCGTGCACCGCCATATGCGGGTACGGATAGTTCCGCACCGGCGTGTTGGCGATCATATACTTCACATGCTCCAGCGCGTGATCCTGTGCCACCCGCGCGGGCAGGTCCGCCAGCGTTTCGGGGCGATCAACATGGTCGGCGGTCGCGGTCGTCATGGCGGTCTCCTTCGGTGCGCTCGTGCCGCCGACCTGCATCGCTCGCAAGGCCGATAAGCACGCGTGTTCTCAGACTTTCGGCATTGGGAATGCCCCGCTTGAGCGTCAGCCCCCTGAATTTCGGACGTTGTCGCTCAACCCAGCGGCTTGTGCCAAAACACGTACAAGTCCTGGTTCCGCCTCATCCACTTGGTTTCATCCGCGTCAAACAAGTTGGCCCACCAGTCCGGTGGCTTCACAGTGCGGTGCAGGTTGTCGCCGAACTGGTCCAGCCCGTACGCCAATCGCGTCGCGATCGAGCAGTACATCAATCCGCCAGGCCGCAGCACGCGCCGCATCTCATCGCGAATCGGCCCCAGGTCGCGCTCGTCGAGGTGTTCCAGCATGTCAAAGCACGTCACCAGGGCAAAGTGGTTGTCCGGGAAGGGGATTCTGCCCATGGGCATGGCGGTAAGCAGGTTGGCACCCATCCGCGCGTTGCCGATCTCAACGCTGGCGGGGCTGATGTCAACGCCAACGGCCGCCACCTGAAAGTGTGGCCCGCGCAGCAGCTCCACCGCGAAACCCACCCCGCAGCCGACGTCCAGCGCCGGGCCGCCAGCCGCCCGAATCCGGGCACTCTCCAGCCAGCACGCGTTGCACCCCGGCGAGCCGCTGGGGTTCGTGTAGTTGGCGTTGTTGGTCACGACATGGTCGTAAATCGCGCGATAGTCAGTCGCCCGGGCGGCAGTTGAAGTGGACATGCCCTTTCAATCGGCCCGCGGGTTCATTTCGGCTCAGTTTCCGCACCTATCGGACGTCGCCAGCGCCCCCGAGCCCGGTGGCGACAAACTTGAGCACCTCCGCGGCGACCGTCTCATACGTCTGGGCCGCGCGCACCCGGTTCGCCGCCCCCTCCACCAGCTCCCGGCGCTCCGCCCCGCGCTCCAGCGCCCACCCCACCCGCGCCTCCAGCGTCGCCTCGTTCCAGAAGAAAAACTCGGGGCGATCACCCAGCAGCGCAAACGCGTTGTCTCTGTCCGCCGCGTTTGGGGCTTCGGGCCGATACCCCTCGTTGAAGAACGCGTTGTGCAACATCAGTCCCAGCGCCTTGCCATCCACGCACATCGCGACCTGCGCTTCCATCCCCAGCGTCCGCCACACCCGCATCAGCCGCTCAAGTTGCGGGTTGTCTTCAAACCGCGCCAGCCGATGCCGGATCAGCGGCCAGGCGCTGGCGCTGGCCAGCAGCGTCTTTTCCGTCGCGTCGTACAGCAGCCGCTGATGCAGCTTCATGAATTCCGGCTGATGCATGCGGCACAGCTGGAACCCCCCCGACAACACGCACTCAAACAGCCGCTGATGCACCAGCGTGTGACACGTCACCTGGAGCTGCACCGCCGCGGCGTGGTACGCCGCCCGCAGGTCTTCGCCGTGGGCCAGCTCGCCCGCCGCGAAGCGGGCGAACTCCGGGTTCTTCTCCCAGCCCCGCCCGAAGAGCTTCATCCGCCACCCGCGCCGCGCGGCCGCATTAGCGGCCCATCGCAGCGTGTCGTGCCGCATGAGCCGATCCGCGTACGGATCTGCAAACTGGTGCACCACGGTGTCCGTCAGCCTCGGGTCAGGCGCCGCCCCCAGCGTGCGGGTCAAAATCTCTCCCACGCGATCCCGCATCGGCACCCAAGGCCGTGGGCCGGGCGGTGTGCGGGCCTCCTCTCGTACCACGCTCGCAAGCTCACCCGCTGCCGCAGCCAGCGGCCCTGCCAGGATCGGTGTCAGCCGCGCCAGCAGCGTCTCGGGTGCCTCGGAGTGGTTGCTCACAAAGGCGATGTCACACTCATACCGCTTGCGTAAATGCGCCGCCGGTGCGCCACCCGAAAACTTCGCGACATCCGCCCCCACCGCGCAACGCATCGCCCGCTCGCGCGGATACCCGAACCGCTCAAACAGCTCGGGAAACGTGTGCCCGATCACAAAGTCCAGCGCCGACTGCTTCGCCCCGACCGCCGGATCAAACAGGTGCGACATCGCGTCCTGAATCCAGCACACGAACGGCACATTCGCCGGGAACGGCGACACCGACCCCTCGCGCCCGTTCAGGTTCGCCCGCGTGTAGTTGATCGACAGCACCAGATCCGGCTCGAAATCAACCACCTCACGCAAATACGCCACCGCGCTCAGCAGAGAGTGATCATCCGGCTCGATCAGCACCCGCGCATCGTGTCCCAGCCGGCGCAGCGCCCCCGCCAGGTCCGCGCTCGAATGCTTCACAAACGTCGAGAATCGCGTCGTGGGGATCAACACCCGCAGCGGCGCCCCACCCGCCAGCGCCGCGGCATACCGCCCCGCCCACCACGCCGCATCCCGCCCCGCATACTTCGCGTTGGCTCGCTGGTGCAGCCCCGCCGCCAGGTCACGCTGCGCCGCATCCACCTCCGCCATCACATCACCCAGCGGCGGCATCGCCCGCACCCGCAACGACGGCAACGCCAGCGTCTGCCCCGTCACCGCGTACGACATCCCGCTCCGCAGCCGCTCACGCAGCTCCTCGCACGCCCGCGGCCCAACAAACAACTCACATCGCTCGCTCTCCAGCACATCGCGCATGTCCGCCAGCGATAGCCCGTCGAGCAGCTCCATCGCGCTCGCCTGCACCACCCGCAGCCGCGGCTGGAACCCATCCGCCCGCTGCGGCGTCGCATCAAACAACGCCCGCAGCAGCCACGGCGGGTCAACCCCCTCGATCACAAACGGCTTGTCAAAGGTCTTGGTGCCGCTCCCGGTCGTGCCCCGCACAAACTTCGCCGCCAAGCCCTTGTGATCCCCCAGCAGTTCCAGCCCCTTGCTGCGCCGGCGCACCACGTTGCCGTCGAGTGTGCGAAAGCACTCATAGCCGCTGGCCTGATCAACCCAGAACTCAAGGTCGCTGAAGACATCAACCCCGCGAAGCCGCAGCGCCTCCGCCGCCGCCTTCCCCCGCGCCACCCGCTCCGCGGCGGGCATCACATCATTGGGCATCGCCAGAATCGCCCCGGAAAGTGCCTGAACATCGGGGTCTTGCCTCACCTCCGCCGGAATCGCGCTCATCTGCTCGCGGGCCAGCGTCACCAACCCCAGCCGAGCAAAGTTGGCGGCCAGCAGAAAACGAACCCCCGCATCTCCGGGCGCCGACGCGACCACCTGCACGCCCAGCGGCACAAAGTCCCACGGCCTGCCGGCGCGCCCCAACTGCACCAGCTCATCGCGGCTGATGCTCCGCCTCCCGGGTTGGCTCGCAAGCGTCGTCAATCGCCTGCTGTATCGGCTCAAGCACGCCTTCGGGCTGAGATTCAGACCCTCCCGAACCCCCGTGACCAACCCCGACGCCGGAGGTGAGGCTCTGCGAACCTCCGGGTGAGTGTTGCAACCTACGCTGGCGGGTCCGCACCCACGCTGTCAGAACACCCCCCATGGCTAAAAACACGCACCAAGCTCCCACCGGCACCCGCGACGTCTACCCCCTGGACGCCGCCCGCCGCCGCTTCATCACCGAAGCCTGGCGCCGCGCCTCCATCCTCCACGGCTTCGAAGAGGTCGACGGCCCCACCTTCGAACACCTCGACCTCTACACCGTCAAAAGCGGCGAAGGCATCATCAGCGAGCTCTTCTCCTTCACCCGCACCGGGGGCGAAAAGACCTACGCCCTCCGCCCCGAGTTCACCCCCACCTTGGCCCGCCTCTTCGCCGCCAAAGCCGGCAGCCTCCCCAAGCCCACCAAGTGGTTCACCCTCGGGGCCTTCTTCCGCGCCGAGCGCCCCCAGCGTGGCCGCCTCCGCGAGTTCCTGCAGTGGAACGTCGACATGCTGGGCGACGACTCGCCCGCCGCCGACGCCGAGACCATCGCCACGTGCGTTTCGCTCCTCGCCTCGCTGGGCCTCACGCCCAAAGACATCCGCGTGAAGGTCAACCACCGCTACGCACTCCAGCAATGGCTCGTGCAACGGGGCCTCGAGATCGACCGCCACGCCGACCTCTTCAAACTCCTCGACCAACGCGGCAAGCTTCCCAACGCCGAGTTCACCAAGGGCCTCGCCGCCTTCGGCTTCAACGCCGAACAAGCCGAAATCTTCTCCAAAGGCGTCGTTCGCCTCACCGTCGATGACCCCGCCCACAAGGGCCCCGGCCCCAGCCCCGAGGTCATCGACCTCACCTTCTTCGCCCAGGCCGTCACGCCTCTGGCACAGCAGTTCACGCAGATGGGCATCGTCGACTGGATCGACTTTGACATGAGCGTCGTTCGGGGTCTCGCCTACTACACCGGCATGGTCTTCGAGGTACACGAAGCCAGCGGCGCTGAACGCGCCATCGCCGGCGGCGGCCGCTACGACAACCTCGTCGAACTCTTCGGAGGCCCCAAGACTCCCGGCGTCGGCTTCGGCATGGGCGATGTCGTCCTCGCCCTCGTCCTCCAGGACCGGGGCCTCATGCCCACCGACGCAGCCCTCATGGACCTCGCCGGCTTCGCCCCCGACGTCTTCGTCATCAGCAACGGCCAGCCCGACAGCGACGAGCTGGTCCGCCCCCTGTGCGCGTCGCTCCGCCGCAGCGGCCTGCACGCCCGCCACACCTACAAAACCACCAAAAACGTCGGCAAACTCATCAAAGACGCCAACGACAGCGGCGCCAAGTTCATCGCCATCGTCGAAAACGCCCAGCTCGCGACCCTCAAAGACCTCCGCAGCGGCCAACAAGACCAGGCCCCAACACCCATCTCGCTGGTGCCAGAACTGGTCCGCCAACGCCTCGGCCGCACAGGGTTGTGACGCGGCCCCCGTTACGGACACCCGCCCCCCGCCACGACGTTGATCAACGCATCCACATCGCTCGCGTCCGCGTTGCCGTCAAGGTTGAAATCCGCATCGCGGTTCTCCGGATTGTCGCCTCCCGCAATAATATTAATCAGATAGTCGATATCTCCCTGATCCACATTGCCGTCCGCGTTCATATCCGGGTCGCATCGCAGACCAATCGTCACGAGCGTACTCGTCAGCGTGATCGTCTGGCACGTGTCGTTCGCCGTGCACGAATACAGCCCCGCGGCTCCTCTCCCCACGTTTTCAATATGCAGCGACGCCGAACGGGAACCGCTCACCGTCCCCACCCCCGCCACCGTCCCGTCCACCAGCGTCACCCCGTTTTTTCGCCACGAGTACGTGGCCGCGGGCGAGGAGAGGGCCCAATCCAGTTGCAGCGATTCACCTTCGATCTTGCTCAAGCTCACCGGCGGCGCCGCTAGTGTTACGAGTCGCTCGGGTGTTATCATTCGAACAAAGTTCGCCGCCGCATCGTCGGTGGTTGTCCCGCGATACCGGATCGATACAAAGGTGCCACCAACAAATACCTCATCCGGACCATGATTCAGTAATGACGGCGGCCTCGAGCTCGCGGCAAAGGTAATGTTGATCGAATAGCCCGGGTTGAAGAGCATCCTTCCAAAGCTGCCCCACGCGCTGCCATCCCACGACAGAATCTCCTCTGATCCCGTCTGATTCATCGGCCTATTCGTGCCCACGTACATCACCCCGTGCGATTCAACCGCGTTCCCCAGAGAGCTCGTCGACGGTAACCCCGCTGTCGGCCCCATCCCCGCGCTGGTCCACGCCGATCCGTCCCAACGGTACATCCGCAGCCCGCCCGAAATGGCGACAAGATCGCCCTGGAACTGACCCACCACTCGTATGTCAGTTTCCGATGGAGGCAGCGGCAGCGTCTCAAATGCAGCCCCGTTCCATCTCGCAACCGATTGCCCATCCTCCCGCGTGACATAAAACTCTGTTCCGATCGCGGTCAGCCCGGAGTAGCCGGCGGTACCCGGAATCATGTTCCAATGCGCGCCGTCCCATCGCCCCACCGCAAGCGTTGCGGCGACTTCCGGCGTCGTCACAAACCCACCCCAGAGGTCATTTCCCGCGACTCTCATCACGACTGGAAAGTTCAGCGCCCCGGCCGACATGTCGTGCCACGCCGCGCCGTCCCACGCCGCCGCTACCGCGTTGCTCACCCCGCCCACGTTGAACGATTCGCCGCCGACGATCAGTTGGCCACCGTACACCGCGCTCGCCCAGATGTTGTTGTCCGGCAATCCACCCGCGAACGGAACCCAGAACCCGTTGTCATCCAGCTGCGCAAGCCTCCCCGGCTCGCCGACAGCGAGGGGCCCGCCACCTGTGGGCCCGACGGATGTAAATCGCCCGCTCACGACCGGCCTCCCCTGAAACTCGGTGAAGCTACTCACGCGCGCCCCGAGCCCACGGCTGATGGGTGCTACGGATTCATCCGTCGCCAGCTGCGCCAACGAGAAGAGCAGCCGGGGAATGTCCGTCGCCGTCGACGGATGAGTAAGCCCCGCGAACGACCCGCCAAGGATGAGATGATTCTGAAATACACCAAGCGCTGCCACATCCACCGAACCCGAGGCGATAAACGATTCACTTGGGTTCACCGCTGTCCATGCCGCCCCGCCCCATCGCAGCAGCGCGTTGGGCGAGTTCGTCAATCCCGGGCTCAGGTAGATCGCAGAATTGAAACCCACGACCCGCCGCCGCCCGGACGTCGTCGGCGCGACCATCGGCGTCCAGGTTGTGCCGTCGAAGTGCATCACGCCGGGCTGCGAGTTATTGGAGAGGCGAAAATCACCAGCGACGTAAACATTCGCCCCATCCACCCAGATGCTTCCGATCGAGCCGCCGACGCTAAAACTGAACGGGGGCGACCCCACCGGCGAACGCGCTCCGTTCGCATCGATTCGCACCAGATTTTGCGTGAAATAGCCGCCCACCAGCAGCGAGTTGCCCTGCACCGCCAAGCTGTCAACCCGCGTGCCCGACTCGATGCTTCCAAAGCCCAGCCCCATCCAACTGTTCCCCACCAGCTTCGCAATATGCGCCCCGCCCGTCAGCGTAAATCGCCCGCCCACGTACAGGTTCCCATTGAACGAAGCCAACGCGTTGACGGTGCCGCTGCTGAACGGCGTACCCACCGGCACCCACGCCGTTCCATTCCATTTCGCCACTTGCGGCACCTGCGAGGTGCTCGGCGCCAGCACAAAAAAACCTGCCGCGTACAGCTCCCCATTGTGCACCGCCAATGAGGTCACTCCCCCATCATTCGAAGGGGAGGGCGCGGAAATCTGTGTACCCAACGCGGTCCACTGCCGCCCGTCCCACGCCGCGATGGCATTCGCCACCACACCATCCACGCTCACAAACGCCCCCCCCACCACCAGCTCCTCCGGCAGCGGCCCCGCCCCATCCGGGTCCCACATCACCGCCGCACT
>JBAZUW010000058.1:0-17872 GCA_041661205.1 Phycisphaerales bacterium | reverse complement strand
TGGCCGCCCAACTGCCGGAGAGCCCATACAGGAAGATCGCGGCCCCGACCACCCCGCGAGATTCCGACTTCAGATCCGAGCGACGCAGCCCGGAATAGATGCACACGGCCCCGGCAATGCACGCGAAGAGCGAGAGCCAGGCCAGAGGACGTCCCGGCAACGCGGTGAGCAGACTGGGCCTTACAAACCAGGATTCAACGGCGATCACCGCCAGCATCACCGAGCCGGCCGCCCAGAGCCACGCGGCCGCCCGGCGGCTGCGCTCGTGCACCGGGCCGTCGGTCTTGTGCACCAGCATCGTGGCGCCAAAGGCGCCGAGTACCAGGGTGGACGCCAGGCCCACCGACACGGTGTACCAGTCCAGCAGGCCCACATGCCCACGCACGCCAAAGCTCGTGAAGAATGCCATCTGAAACTCCTGGCTTGCATCAAGAGGCACCCCTCGCAGCAGGTTGCCCATCGCCACACCGAAGAGCAGCGCCAGCGCGAGGCTTGATACGACGAGCGTGAAGTTCCAGAAACTACGCCACAGCGGATGGTCGACGGCGCCGCGCACCTCCAGCGACATGCTGCGGAAAATGAGTGCCCAGAGCACCAGAAAGAGCGCGAGGTAATAGCCGGAGAAGGCGACCCCGAGCACGCGTGGGAAGGCGACAAAGAGCGTGCCCCCGGCCGCGATCAGCCACACCTCTCCCCACGGCCACAGAGGTCCGATGGCCCCGATCACCTGGCGGCGTTCCTCGTCGGTCGTAGCCACCACGTGCAGCAATGCCCCGGCGCCAAATGTTCGGCCGTCGAGGATCATGTAGGTGGTGAGCGTGAACCAGAGGATGATGAACCAGGCTTCAACCATGGGCTGGCTCCCTTGCCGCCTTAGCGTGCACGGGCCCGTGCAAAATCTCCCTGCCCGCCAGGAACACAAACACCAGCCCGATGAGCGCGTAGATGCCGGTAAAGCCGACCAGCGTGAAGATCGTGCTGCCGTCGCTCACGGCGCGGCTGATGCCGTCTCGCGTGCGGAACAACCCGTACACCAGCCAGGGTTGCCGCCCAAGTTCCGCGGTGAGCCACCCGGCGGTGTTGGCGATGAACGGGAAGGGGAAGGCGAGCATGAGCACCCACAGCAGCGGGCGGGCGGTGTCGAGCTTGCCTCGAACCCACTGCAACGTCGCTACGCCCATGATGCCGATGAAGATCGTCCCCAGCCCCGCCATGACGTGGAAGGCGTAGTACGTGAGCTCGATGTTCTCCGGCCACTGATCTTTGGGAAAGTCATTCAGCCCGCGCACATTGCTGTGAAAGGTTCCGTAGGCGAGGAAGCTCAGCACGCCGGGTAGCTTGATCGGGTTATCAAGGCGGCGTTCCTTCACGTTGGGCTGGCCGATGAGCGTCAGTTCCGCCATGGGCCCGCTCTCGAAACGACCCTCCATGGCCGCCAGCGCAGGCTCTTGATAGCGGGCCACCATCTTGGCCTGCTGGTCGCCGGTGGGAAAGGCCACCAGCACCGACGCGACGAGCCCCGCGGCCGTCCCCCATCGCAGGTACAACCGGGCATGATCCCGGTGCGTGTTGCAGAGCGTGTAAAACGCGCCGAGTGCCGCCACCGCGAACGAGCCTGTGACAAGTGCCGCCGCCTGGTTGTGAAGAAACTCGATGATCGCCCAGGGGTTGTTCAGAAACGCGAAGAAGTCGTCGAGTCGAAGCGTGCCGTCTTCACCCACCGCGTACCCCACCGGGTGTTGCATGAAGGCGTTGGTGGCGAGGATGAAATACGCCGAAAGCCAACTGCCGAGCGCCACGCCGATGGCCACCCACAGGTGCTGCCGGGGTGTGAACTTCTTCTCACCCCACACCAGCGCAATCACCAGCGCGCTCTCCAACATGAACGCGAACATCCCCTCCATCGCCAGAGTCTGCCCGACGACGCCCCCCGCGTACTTGGAGAACCCCGCCCAGTTGGTGCCGAACTGAAACTCCATGGGGATGCCCGTGACGACCCCCACGGCGAACGCGAGCCCGAAAAGCTTGGCCCAGAAACGCGCGGCATCCGCGCACACCGCGTCTCCCGTCCGCAGCGCCCGCCACTTCCACATCACCACAAACCACGCCACCCCCATGGTGAACTGCGGGAAGAGGTAGTGATACGTCACCGTGAACGCGAACTGAAAACGATGCCAGAAGGCCGGGTCATCCATGGAGTGCGTCTCCCCGAATGCGGCTCGAATGCGCGATTCGAAACCAGCGCCTCAGCCTAGGCGGCGCCCCCCGGCTTTTGTTGTCGCATGGGGATGAGAAATGCGATCAATGACCGCGCATGCCCAGAGTCGTCTGCCCTGACGACCTCGGCACTCGTCGAGACTCGAGTGACAAAAATCGGCGGAGACCCTCAGACAGCCGCGAGAGGTGAGCGGTATGTCAGCGCCCCGCGAATCGCGCTCTTGATCCACCAGCTCGCGCGGGTGCTGAACCGCGCACCTCGTGCCGGGTCAAACTCCGCCACCGCGTCGAGCAACCCGAGGTTCCCTTCATCGATCAGCCCGTCCAGCGGCATCCCCCGGCCGGTGAACTTGCCAGCGATCGTCACCACCAACGGGAGATTGGCCTCGTACATCCGCTCCCGACTGTGCGGACAATCCTCGTTGATCGCCTTCCACCCCAGCTCCCGCTCCTGCTGTGCAGAGAGTTGATCGATCTCCCCGACCATCCGAAGGTAATCAGCAAGCCGGGATGCGCGATCACCAACGCTCTCAACCCGGGAGTTGGGCAGCTGCATCTTCAGCAGTCGCGCGGCCCGCCACTGCGAAAGTCTGTCAGTTTGATTGAACTCCATGGGTCTCTCTCCAACGGTTGCGATTGGTGTGGCTCCGGGGTCAACGTGGGCGGTGTGTGGGCAAGCGTGATGGCTCATCACTTGTTGCGGGCGGCGCTGCCTTCGATGTCACCGCCAAGGTGCTTGACGTCGTTGCCGAAGCCCTCGGTGGTGCTGCACGCGCAGACGCACGCAGCGAGCGCCAAGCCGAGAACGATCATCAGGCTACGCCACGCTGGGGCAACGGCGTACTCGGTACGGGTAGACAGGCGCATAGCTCTCGCTCCTTAACAAGTTACCGAATCACAAAGCAGCTCTAACTCGATGCAAGAGGCCACCCGCGGCCGTATCGGTCGCGTCGCCCGGATCTGGAACTGAAGGCTCTCGCGGCCCCTCGGCCTGCAACAGCCGCGCAGGAGCGCACGCGCGGGATGCCCGCACAATGGAGGGCCGCGGCTTTCGTCGCGACCCCCACAAGTCTCCCCTTCCTCCGCCATCACTGTCCCAGCGAATCAAGGGAAGGCACTAGGACCTACTTCTTCTCGTGCCCATGGGCGGCCAACTGCACCCGGTTCCAAGCATCGCGGCTGGCTTCCTTGGCCTGGTCCCACGTCAGGCGCGAGGTGCCCTTCGCCTTATCCCACCCGCTGCGCAGATCACCTTCGATGGCGTCGAACTTCGAATGCGACGTGGTCTGGCGGCCGAAGCTCTCCCAGCCATACTGATACGCGGGCGCGTATTCCTCAAACTTGATCGCGCGATCCACGTTGCCCCGGGTGGAGAAGCTCTCGCGCCAGTACCGAGTTTCGATTTCCGGATCGATCACTTCGGCCGTGGCCTTGCCAGCCAGCCCGCCCGCGACCGCGCCCACCACGGCGCCAGCAACGGCTCCAACAGGCCCGCCCAGTGCGCCGCCCAGCGCGCCCGCCGCTGCCCCCGCGCCGACGGCGCCGACGCCCACCGCGATGGGGTGCTGGCTGGGATTGGCGCTTGCGGTCTCCACGATCACACCCTGGTTCGGCATGTTCTTGTCGGGATTGGTCATATTCGTGGCTTTCTTAGATTCGTTCATCTGTGTCTCCTGGGTTAGGGCGAGCCGTGAATGCGCGCACTCAGCCGGACGGGGCGGCTTTCAACTCAGCCGCCAAGAGTGACAACGCTCGGGCTCACTTCTGCTGTGCCCAGGCCGGGGCGTTCGATGAATCGATCAGCACGGTCCGCGAGCCCTTGTATTCCAGCGTTTTGGCCATCCAGTACGGTTGCCCGTCGATCATCACACGGCACACATCCGCCTTGATCCACTCGCCGACTTTGAACTGCGGCACCTGATTATCCATGTACATCATCGGCCCCAGCAGAATCACGTCCGAGTTGTTGATGCCGTCGGTCTTGATGGTGATCGCGCGGGCCGATGGGATTCCGTTTCCAAACTTCACTTCAGTGCTCTCAGTCACTTTGCCCTCGGCCTGCTTTGCCGAAGAGGGCTGCAGAGACTGAATGATGCTTCCCTTCGTAGACCACGCGGTCGATCCGGCGGGCATCATGTCGGGCGACTGTGTCGGCGCCGCGAAGGTGGGCATGCCCACATCGAATGCCTTGTAGCATTTCTCAGCACGGGAGCTGCTGCCGAGATCCGCAAGGTCGGCCGGCGTTTCGGAGCTTGCGAGCACCATTTCCTTGGACGCGTCGATCTGCATGGTCCCGTCCAGCGTGACGCCGACGACGGACCACGGAATCAGGTGCTTGGTATCGCCGATCCCCAGAAAGTTCTGGTTCGGATCAATCGACACGAAGGCGATGTCGCCGGAGCGGCGTTCCACGATGATCTCGTGCACCTTACCGAGATCATCGCCGCGGCACTCGATCTTCATGCCGGAGAGCTTTCCCAGTACAAGGTAGCGTGAGTAGAGCGACGTGGCGTTCTTCGAGCCGATCTGCGTGGAATCCAGCACCCAGGCGGCAGAGCCGTCGGTATCGCGCAGGTGAAGCTCGCGGTTGCCGGTTTTGAGCTGCGTTGCAACCAGAAGCTGCTCCGGGTCACGGGGCAGTTCCATCGCGTCCACAGACACCGTGTCGCCCCGCATGGGTGACGCGAGGTTGGCCCTGACGAACCATGCCGGGCCGAGCGCGACGCGCCGGGTGGTGCCATCCGCAAGCGAGACCGTCATCTCCACCTGCTCGCCGAAGCTGCTGGTTCGCACGCGATCGACCTTGGTGACCTTGCCTTCCACGTGAATGGTCTTGGCCGCGTTCAGCCCGCCGGAGTACGGGTCTTTGATCGAGTGAGACTCTTGCCCAAACTGGGGCGACATCGTTTCCTTGCCGGCCTGATCCTTCCCCGCCTGACGCGGCTCCTTCATCGCTTCCCAGCGCTCCTTGGTGTACTCGGGGTATTCCTTTAGTTGCTCGATGGTCGAGGCGAGGATCAGGCGGTTCTTTCCGTCAGACTCCCAGCGGAACGAGGCGAAGGGAATCGCCACGTCGCGTCCACCCATTCCCAGGATGGTGCCAGTCTTGATGATCACATATTCGATTTGACCCGAACCCCGGTCAAGCAGAAAGTCCGACACCTCGGCAATCTCTTCGCCTTTGTTGTTCACAACCTCGCGATCAGTCATCCAATCTGCCGTGCGAAAGTCCGGACTGGTCATGCCGGTCACGGGCCCATGCGCCGGTGCGGTAATGGTCTGGGCCGCAGCCGGGAGGGCGCTGCCCGCGAACGCCGCGAGAGACATTGCACCAAAGACGTGGGAGTAGAGCTTGAACTTCATGAAGTGCCTGCTTTCTTGTCCGGTCTGGTTCCGGGTTGGGTGCGTGGACTGAGCACTCGAAGCGGCGGCGACGGTCAAACGGCACCAGACTTCAAGTTAAGCATCATCCCCACACCCACAACCCGCGACAAGACAGCAAACTTCCGCTGTTATGCCCCCGGGTCACGCCTCCGCAAGGCCCTCACGGATCGCAAATCGCATCAGGTCGGCGCGCGACCCGACCCCCAGCTTCTTCATCATTCGTTCCTGATGTCCGTCAATCGTCTTCGCGCTGCGGCTGAGTTGCTTGGCGATCTGCTGCCGAGAAAGGCCGCGCCCGATCAGCCTCAGCACATCCGCCTCCCGCGTGGTCAGCGATTCGAGCAGCGTCATCGGAACTCCCGTCCGGTGTACGTCGATGTCTGCCGGCGTTCCCCTCTTTGGTTTGATGGCCCCCTGCGCCCGAGCGGGCGGCCGGCACCGCTCGCGCACCTTTGGACCCAGCACAAACGACCCCTCCCCGTAACGCATCGCTTCACGGATCCCGCTGACGATGTCGTTAAGCTCTTCCGACTTCGCGAAGTACCCGCGAATTCCCGCGGCAAACGCGGCGGTGATGAACGCATCACGGATGTGGGCGCTGAGCACCAACACGCACACGCTGGGACAGATCCGTTTGAGCCGATCCGCAATCTCAAACGCGTCAGGACCGGGCATCTCGATGTCGAGCAGCACCACGTCCGGGCGGAGTCGAAGCGATTCTTCCACCAGTTTGGCGGCGGTCGCAAGCCGGCCCACGACCACCAGCTTTCCCTGAATCGCAAACTGTGCCTTCAGCCCCTCGACCAGCACCGCGTGGTCGTCCACACACAACACGCGAATTGTTTGAGAAGAGCTCACCTCTTGGCGGCCCAGAGGGTCTGCCAAGCGAGCGAGCGCGCCGAAACCCTTTGGTCTCGTCAGCAAGTCGCCCACGGTCTTTCCGCGCGAGCTTCGGCGTGGCTTTGAATCAGTCTTGCCCAACGCGGCACCGCCCTCACGAATCGTCATGACGCACCCCGTGGCTTTCCAGAAGCGGGCCCCTGCCTTTGGTCCATCGCTTCTCCCAAAACCTGACGCATGGTCTCAAAGTCATCCGGCGGATCAATCACCAGCGCGTTGATCGCCCCCCATTCCGCCTCGGCCGAGGCCTTCGGCTTGCCAAGCAGCACGACCACGGCGCTCGGCACTCGCTTTCGCAAGCGGGTCGCCGCGGCCAGCGCGTTCCGCGTTGGGTCGGTCACCCAGATGCCCGCCGCGCCGGGCCGGTCCTTCGCCCCGGCCTTCACTTCCGCTCCCGCCCGCATCAAAATCTGCGTGATCAACGCGGTCGATCGACGGTCTCGCAGTGAGAGCACCGCAACCTGTGCCGCGACCACTTCGACCTTTGTGCCTTTCCCCGCGAGCGTGGCCTTGGGGAGCACCAGCACGATCGTCGTTCCGCGTCCCGGCTCGGAGGAGATCTCCACGTCGCCCCCGGCCCGCAACGCAACGTTTCTCGCCAGCGGCAAGCCCAGCCCTGTGCCCATCGTTCTCGGTTTGGTTGAGAAAAACAAGTCCAGCGCCCGGCGGCGGATTCCTTGACTCATGCCGCGACCATTGTCAGTGACCCCCAGCCGCACGTTCTTGCCGTCGTCACTCATTGTCGCCCAGATCCGAACTACGCCGGCCTCGGCATTTGCCGGTATCGCTTCCCCGGCATTGACAATGAGGTTCAGGACGGCCTGGGTCAGCCAGTGCGGCGCCACCGAGACCGGGGGCAGCCGCTTGGGCAGCGACACCGCGACCTTGACATGCTTCGGCACCGCCCGGCGCAGCAAGTCGCCCACTTGCCGCCACCAATAGGCGAGATCTGTAGCGCCGGCACCGTCGCTCGCGATCCCCGGTCCATCCGGGTCCAGCGCCAGAAAATGCAAACCGTCGCTGAGATGCTGCAGATACGCGATTGACCGCCGCACCGCCTTGAGATGGTCGATCGCACCGTCGGCGATGCCCGCGTGCTCGATGGCATTGAGGTGGGCACGCACCGGCAGGAGCACGTTGTTCATGTCGTGCCCGAGGCCCGCGGCCAGCGTGCCCAGCGACGCGAGGCGGTCCGCCAACTGCAGCCGCAGATTCGCGGTCGCCAAGGCCCGCGTCTGCGCCATGATCAGATCTTGGAGCCTGGTTCGCTCCGCCAGGGTGTCGGGGCCAACGTCGATATCTTCGGACACATCGCGGATGATGCCGATGAAGAAAGGAGCCGCGTGGGCCGGAAGATTCGCCCGCGACATCGAGAGCTCGATCTGGATGAACTTGCCATCCTTGCGAACGGCATCAAATCGACGCGTGCGCTTGAGCGTCTTCGCCTTGGCGGCCAGCCGATACCGGTCAAGGTATCGGTCAAGTCCCGAACGCCGCGGCTCGGGGATCAGCAGCGCGACATTCTTGCCATACAACTCCGCCGGGGTCCATCCAAAGAGATCAAGAACCGAGTCGCTGGCGGATTGAATGATCCCGCCCGCATTCATCGTGATGATCGGGTCGAGCATCGGATGCCGGTGTGCTTTGGGTTGGACCTTTGGCCGCCGCGGTCGCTTCGGAGAAACGGGCTTTGGAATTTTCGCGCGGGGCGGCATGCCCCATTTTAGGTCAAACACGTTTTTCAGATGTGCTTGTGCGCGTGTTCCACCGCGTTAGGGGAAGTTTCCTCTCCTCCCGCCACAGATCCCATGTTTCAACGGCTGGTGCCAACACGCGGCCAAACCACATCCGTCATGTGCAACCCACGGAGCATGCCGCACGCCACCGGCGTCGCCGGACGACCTCAAGTCATAAAAAAAAAGCCCGCATTCGCAGGCTCTTTTCCGTCGGTTGCCGAAGGCGTGCCGACACACGCCGAACTATCAAATGACCCCAAGGGGATTCGAACCCCTGTTTTCAGGATGAGAACCTGACGTCCTAGACCGGGCTAGACGATGGGGCCATCGAATGGTCTTCCCAAGGACGTGATGCAAGGGTAGCGAAGCGGGGCGTTAGGTCAAACCCGGTTCGTTTTCAGTTCAGTTCGCGCGTCAGCGTCACCTGCCGCCCCTCCGTGCCCGCCGTGGCCACCAGGTGCACCTTGACTCCGGTATCCAGAAGCCCCCGCGCGCTCTTGGCGTCGCCGGTCAGCACGTGCAGCATCGGCCCATGGGCCCGCACCGCCGCGAGTGATTCCGCGTGGGCGTTCTCCAGCAGCCCGGCGTGGTCATCGGCCCAGGCCGCGGCTGTCAGCAATCGCCGCACGCCTTCGTCCAGCGAGCAATCCCCGCCCGCGCCGATTGCCGCGATTACCAAATGCAGTTTGCCGCCCTCGCCGCCGGCCAGAATCACCCCCGGGGCGTACGGGCACTCACTCGCGAGCGCTCGCAGCCCGAGCAACTCAGCCGCCTGCGTGCGGCTCATGGTTTGACCGGGCGATGCCGCCGGGGCAGGTGTGCCCGCCGTCGCGGGCGTGCTTGCAGCCGCAGGGCCGATGGGGGCGTGCGCCGCGGATGAGGGATTCGGGGATTCCTTGCCGACCGTCTTCTCCGGCTTGGGCTCCACCACCTGGCTCGCGGCCTGTGATGCCTGCCCGACCAGATCGAAGATCTTCTTCAGAGACATCTCGCTCGCCGCGCGATACAGCGCCACCGTGCTGCACGCCCCGACGCGCCCGACCCGCGCCGCCGGCTTGAGATCGGCCGCCAGAAACGTCTTGACCGCCTTGCGGATCTTTTGTTCGGCTTCGCTCGCGTCTTCTTCCCCCGCGCCCATGATCGCCAGGCCCAGCGTCGGAGCCCCTTCGCCCTCGCGGGCTTCCAACGCCGCCATCAGGTTCTTAATCGTGCGATACGACGCGACGACCGCCGCATCATCAGCACCGGTGAGCAGCGTCACGCCCTGCACCTGCGACAGCGCCAAGAGTTCGGGTTCGTAAATCTCATCCACCCGCACCAGCCAGTGGGCGGCTTCGCCGGCCGCGTGCATCAGGGCCTGGGCCAAATCTTCTCCCTGCGCTCCAGAGCCGATGCGGCTGTTCACCTTCGTCGGCGCGCCCCGCGGCATCACCAAATCCACGCTCAGCGTCCCCGCCTGCACACGCACCAAGGCCACCGGCTGGCGACCCGCATCCGCCACGTGCTTGGCGTACTGCGTCACCCACGCCCCGCCCAGCACCGGCAGGTGCCCCATCAAGAGTCCTTCGACGAGCAGCGGCCCCACCGGCTTGGACGCGGGCGCCCGCGAAACCGGCGAGGCAGTCGTGCCCTCGGGCTCCTGAGCCAAGCGCAGCCGCGGCGTGCTGGCGAGCGTCGCCGCCTCGGCCAAAAACAAATCGGCGATGGCGTCGTACTCCGCGCCGTCGCCCAGTTCGGCCGCCGAGCCATTGGCATGGTGTGATGTCACGCGATGCATCTCCTCACGCGGCGCGACAGGCCAGGCGGCCGCGCACGCGAATCTCCGTTCGCACGCCTTCGTTACGCCGACTGCTCAACTCGCGCCGCCTCCACATGGATCACGCTGTTGGTCTCCCCAAATGGATTGGGTTCGCAGGTGTTGTTGTGCGGGTCGGCGGTCCACTGCCCGTCGATCACCAGGCGGTACATCACCTTGCCCGGGGGCATCTTGAGGCACAGCTCATACACGCCCAGCGCCATGTTCTTCTTCATGGGGTGCGAGGTGCCGGACCAGTTGTTGAACGTCCCCGCCACATGAATGCTGTTGCCGCTGTTCAGGGGCTGCACGAAGAGCACGCCTTGGTTCGTCTCGCGAACGCCCAGCAGTCGCCCAACCGACGGCGCGGGGTTCACGCTGCGAACCTCGCTGTCCTCGACCAATCGCAAGGGCTTCACCGGCTGCATCACCGTCACCGCCGGAGGCTCTGCCACCTGGGGCATGGTGTTGGCCGGCTGGCTGGCGGCATCAGTCCCGCGCCCAAGCGCCACCCGCCGCAAAAACTCCTGGGCGCGTCGCGCGACATCTTCCGCCCGCGAGACCGGCTTGAGTTCCGGAGCCGCCTCGCCCGCCACCAGCACGCTTTCGTCCAGCGCCGTGTGAGCGTGCGCGTCGGCGGGGGTGCTGAGCACATGGGCCGCTCGCTCGGCGACCAGCCGCGGGCTCACCGGCGGCACCGTGATATCCAGCTCCGTGTGCGGCTCGTCCAGCACCTCGATCGGTGCCTTCATGTGCAGGTGATCCACGATCCACGCGGCCAGCTTGGCATAGTCCTCCGCGCCGTGGCTGCCGGGGGCGTAGTCCGCCGCGGGCTGACCAAACGACGCCGCCTCCCGCAGCCGCTGATCGCGCCGGATGACCACCGGGGCTACCCGGTCCTTGAAGCGACGGTGCAGCTCGTCCAGAAGGTCCGTCGCCACCGCGTTGCCCACGTCGTGGATGGTGGGCAGAATCCACACCGGCAGTTGCACGCCCAGCCGACGCGAAAGCGTCTTGACCGTGTTCACCTGCTTGGTGGCGCCTTGCAGGGAGAAGAAACTGGTTTCGACCGGGATAAGCACCAGGTCGGCCGCGGCCAGCGCGTTGTATGTCAGCAACCCGATCGAGGGCGGACAGTCAATGCACGCCGCGTCGTAGTCGGTGCGGAAGTGGTGCAGCACCAGACCCAGGCGTTTCTCCCGGTCGGGCAGCTCAGCCAGCCCGCCGCGGGCCGCCTCCAGCCCGGCAAGTTTCATTCGACTGGGGGCCAAGTCAACATTGCGGGCCGCCCGCCACAACAGTCGCGCCGGGTCCAGCGGACGGTGACCCACCGCCAGCATCGCATCACCGATGTCCATCTCGATGCGCTGCTCGGGAATCCCCAGCCCCGCGGCACAATGCGACTGTGGATCCATATCCACAAGCAACGTGCGACGCCCCCGACGCGCTAACGCCGTCGAAAGGTTAATGGCTGTTGTCGTCTTGCCGCAACCGCCCTTTTGATTAATGATCGCGATGCTGCGCATATGGCCGACTCCCGTGTGTGCACGGTCCCCCCCGGCCCCCCCGACAATACAAACCCCGGCGGCAAAGCCCCAAAAGGCATCGCCGTCCGAAAACTATCGGGCCGGCGCAAAGAAAGCCTTGAATACGCAGGACAAATGCCCTAAGAAAAAAATCACTCAAGGTTTGGGTCGCGAAATGCCGAGAGGCCCGCCCGACCGAAAGTCGCGCGCCGTACTGCTATTCGCGACGAATTGAGTTCCAACCCGCTTCAAGACAACTCCGAGGCGGATCGGTGATAACAGTGGCATTCCCCTCATCGTGGGGGATGATGATACGCAGCCGGTTCGACATCACCTTCTTGTCGTGCCCCATGCGCTCAATGAGCTCGTTTGTCGGCGGCAGGCCGCCGAGCCGATCCGGCAACCCCGCTGCCCTCACCGCCTCCCGCACCCGCGCCGCACACTCCGCCGAGCATTTCCCAAGTGAAGCCCCAGCATTCGCCGCGGCTACCAAGCCGAGGCCCACCGCCTCACCGTGGGTGAGCGGGCTCGACGCATCCGGCCCGTCGGGGCGCAGGTGCGAGATCGGCTCGATCGCATGGGCAAAGGTGTGGCCCAGATTCAGCAACGCCCGCCCGCCGTCCGCCCGTTCCTCGCGCTCATCGCCTTCGACGACTCGCGCCTTGAGCTCGACATTGCGGGCGATGAGCTCGGTGAGTGCCGCCCCGTCGCGCGTCATGACGCCCGCGATGCGTTGCTGCGTCCACGCGAGCGCGTCAGGCCAGCGGATGCCCGCCACTGACGCCGCGATCATCGCGTGCTTGATGCACTCGGCAAGCCCCGCCCGCAGGTCGCGGCTTGGCAACGTCGCCAACGTGTCGGTGTCGGCCAGCACCAGCAAAGGCTGATGAAAGACGCCGACGAAGTTCTTCTGAACTTCCGGCGAATCTTCATCGCCGATGTCCAGGTTCACGCCCGTCTTGCCGCCCACCGAGGCATCGACCATGCTCAGCAGCGTGGTGGGGCACTGGACAAACCGCACACCCCGCCGATAGACCGCCGCACAGAACCCCGCGACATCGCCGACCAGCCCTCCGCCCAGCGCGATGACGATTCCCGAGCGATCCAGCTTGTGCCGGGCCATCTCCACCATGGCCTCGCGTGCCGCTTCCAGCGTCTTGGCGCTCTCCGCCGCCAGCAGCGGCACCACGAACGACTCGACCCCAGCAGCCGCAAGCGAGGCAGCCACGCGCGGGGCGTACATCGTCGCAATCCGTTGATCCACCAGAATCGCGGCCTTCGTCGGCTTGGTGTGTGTGGCACGGGCTTCCAGCCCGTGAGAAGAGTCGGCTCGGAGCGCCGACGTACCAGGATTCCCCTCTCGGAGCACCGACGTACCCAACTCACCCAGCACCCCCGGCCCGATCACCACGTCATACCCCGGGCCGATCGCCACTCTCACCGTCGCGACCTGGGGGTTGTGGTTTGTCATCACGAAGGGTGGTAGTGCATCACTTCCGTCACGCGGTTCTTGTCGTCCACCAGCAGCACCGTCGGGTGATGCTTCGCGTATTCCTCTTCGGTCATGTGCGCAAAGTGCATGATGATCACTTTGTCGCCAGGTTCAAAGAGGTGTGCCGCGGCTCCATTGAGCTCAATCTTCCCCGACCCCGGCTCACCCCGGAAGATGTACGTCTCCAGCCGCGACCCGTCGCGGCAGTTGCTGATAAGCACCTTGTCATTCACCCGCATCCCGCAGCGGTCCAGCAGGTTCGCGTCGATGGTGATCGACCCGACGTAATCTGGCAACGCGGCGGTGACCGTGGCACGATGGATCTTGCTGTGCAGTGATTCGCGGAGCATTCGGTTTTCGAAATCTCAAAAAAAAGCGGCCCGCTGGTCCGTGGGCCTAAAGGATTTACGAGTGCAGCCCGGCCAGGTCGCGGGGCATCTGGTCCGGACGTTCCCACGTCAGCCGCGGCGCATCGCCCCACAGCATCTCAAGATCGTAATGGGCCCGCGTATTGGGCTCGAAGAGGTGCACCACCACATCCACGCAGTCCAGCAGCAGCCAGGTGCTGCGCTGATCGGTGTCGGTCTTCCATGCCGGGTAGCCCAGGCTCTTGCCCAGCTCTTCCACATGGTCCAGCACACTCTGCATCTGACGGTCGGAGGTGCCGGTGCCGATGACAATGTAATCGGTCACCTGCGAAAGGTTGCGGACGTCCAGCAGCACCACGTCGGTGCACTTGTCATCGCGCACCAACTGAGCCGCGGCCACCGCGAACTTGTGGGCCACGCTCTCGGGCTGCGAGGTCCGCTTGGGGGCTGCCGCCGCGGCCGCCGCCTTGGCTTCCCCGCGCGACACCGTCGCCGCCGCCGCCGCGACAGCCTTGGCCGCGGAGTTCTTCTTCTGCTTGGCCGGTGCCGCCGGCGCGGGGGCCGCCTTCGGCGCCGGCTTGGAGGCGGCTTTGGCCGCCGCCTTGACGCTCGCCTTCGGTGCGGCCTCCCTCGGTGCGGCTTCCTTCGGAGCGGCCTTGGCAACCTTGGTCACTTTCGCGACCTTAGAGGCCTTCGCGGCTTTGGCGATCTTCTTCTTCGCCGGCGCAGCGACGGCCTTAGCGGCCACCTTCTTCTTGGGTGCGGGTTTGGTCTTGCGAGCGGTCTTCTTTCGAGCTTTGGCCATGAGGCCGAAGGTTAGGAAGGGTCAAACCCAAAGGCCCGACGATGCAATCACTCTTTCCACGAAGCCAAATAGAGCTTCCAAGCGTCTAAATTCCACCTGACGCCGGACCTGAGTCCGCGAAGGTCTGGATAGAGCGCACTCGGTGGCTGCTGGCCCTATCCCCACAGCAAAGCCTGCGACATCGCGGCCTGTTTCACCACCGGCATCGCCACCGGCTCTGGCCCCGCCACCACCGGAATGTGCCCGGTCGGCGTGTCATGCCGGGCGATTGTGAGGGCGATCGGGCAGCCGTCGTAGGCCGCCCGGGCCGCGTCGGGGGTGTTGCATTGCCTAGACAAGTGCAGCAGCACAATGTGCCCGCGCGGGGCGATGCGGAAGGCCAGATCCGCCGACTGCTGGTTGCTCAGGTGCCCCCCGCCCCCCATAATCCGCCGCACCAGAAACGCCGGGCGCCCCGAACGCTGCTGCATCACCGGGCAGTAGTTGCTCTCAAGTGCCAGCACGTCCACGCCCGCCAAATGGTTCACCAGTTCATCGCTGGGCCGCCCGACATCGGTCGCGTATCCCAGCGTCGCGCCGTTGGCCAGTGTGATGCGAAACGCCGCGACCCCGAGCTCATCGTGCGAGCACAGGACCGGGCTCACCACCACACCCGGCAGGGGCGAAAACGCCCCCTCAAACATCTCGCTGGGTCGATGCAGAATCCCCTCGCGCGTCGCTCGCCCCCGATGCCGCCGATGAATGTACAGGCGAGTCGTTTCTGGCCGCGCTTCGAGCCACCCGACATTCCAGTGGTCCGCGTCCAGGTGCGTCAGCACCATGGCGTGGATCGGGAGCCCGCCCAGCCCGGCCTCGCAAAGCATCGCCTCGGTGCGCCGGGGCGAAAGCCCGGCGTCCAGCAGCATCAGCCCCGGGCCACTTGGCCCATCAACCACCAGCGCCGAGCAGTTGCCCCCGCTGCTGCTGGCCAAAACACAAAGGGCCGCGTTCACGCGTCCATTTCCAGAGTCTCGTCATCGAAGATCATCCGCGCCGGGGCCGCCACCATGCCCCGCTTGCTCGCAGCACAGAACTCCGCCATCTCCAGCACGCACGCCGACTTCCGCCCAAGCTCCGTCAGAATCTCAATCTGCTCAGCCCGCGGCACCCGCGCCCGGAAGGCCTCGCGAAACGCCCGCCGCAGCATCGTGATCTCCTCGCGCGACACCCCGTTCCGCCGCAGACCCACCGCGTTCAGCCCATGAATCGTGTTTCGCCCGCCCACCAGGCAAAACGGCGGCACATCCCGCGATACCGCCGTCAATCCCGAGAACATCGCCAGTCGCCCTACCCGCACAAACTGATGAACCGCAACGTTGCCGCTGAGCGTGACTTTGTCGCCCACCTCCGCGTGCCCGGCGATGAGCGCCCCGTTGCACAGCACGACGTCACTGCCCACCTTCGCATCATGCCCGATGTGGCTCTGCACCATCAGGAAGCACCGGTCACCCACGGTGGTGGGGGGCCCGGCGCCCGGCGCCTTGCTGGCCGCGTGGATCGTCATCCCCTCGCGGATGATGCAGTGCGCGCCGATCTTCACCCCCGCGCTCGCCATGCCCGGTTTAAACTTGAAATCCTGCGGCGGGAACCCAATGCACGCGTTGGGGTACACCGTCGTCCCCTCGCCCACTTCCAGCGGCCCCTGCAGGTACACATTCGCGATCAGCGTCACCCCCGCCCCCAGTTTGACCGCCCCTCGCAACGTGCAGTTGGGGCCGATGTCCACGCCCGGCGACAGCGCGGCCTCGGGGTCGATGATGGCGGAAGGGTGAATCCTCGGAGGCGGCAAGTCCGACGGGCTCGGCATAGAGGTGCTCGACATGTGGGGCAATCCTACCCAGCTTGGCTGCGGCTTGGCTGCGCACTTGTCGCACAGGCTTCCAGCCCGTGTCCCTTCTCGTGCCCTTCCGGGTCTCCTTACACTCCCCCATGACCGGCGCCATGGACCTGCACGTGATCGATCTCGGCCAACGTCCCTACGCCGACGCCTATCAAGAGCAGCTCCGCCACCACGAGAAAGTCCTCGCCTCGCGCGATTCCGCAACCCCCCGCGGCGATCTGCTGCTGGTCGAACACCCCCCGGTCATCACCATCTCCCGCAGGGCCGCGGCCAAGGACCACCTTCTTGCCACCCCCGAGTTCCTCGCCTCCCGGGGCATCTCCGTCTGCGAGACGGACCGGGGGGGCGACATCACCTACCACGGCCCCGGCCAACTGGTGGTCTACCCCATCCTCGACCTGAATCACTTCAAGCTCGGCATTCACGCCTATATGAGGCTCCTGGAAGAGTCGGTCATCCGCACGCTTGGGGCGTACGGCCTCGCCGGCGTTCGAGATGCGGCTGCGACCGGCGTGTGGGTGGAAACAGACGGGCACCTGGCCAAGATCGCCGCCATGGGGGTGCGGGTGCGGCGCTGGGTCGCGATGCACGGGCTGGCCCTCAACGTGGCCCCCGACATGCAGCACTACCAGTACATCGTGCCCTGCGGGTTGGCGGGTCGCCCAGTGACGAGCATGCGCGAGCGTCTCGTAGCCGCCGCGCCGCCCATGACTCATGTCAAGAAGACCTTGGTCGACGCACTGTCAACGCTGCTTCGCGAAGCCGAGACGCACGCCGCGATGGCCCGCGCCGACGCGACCGCGTGACGATACCCGAACGCTCTGTCGCGATCGCTTACTTGCCAGTCGCCGGCGTGCTGCTGGCAGAAGGCGTCGCGCCCGGCGCCTGCGGCACCGCCACGTTCTCCAGGTTGTACTGCTTGAGCAACCGGTCCGTCAGGTCATCCCCGATGGGGCCCTTGAGCACCGGCCTCGCCAGAATCTCCTGCACCGCGCCGGTCAGGTTCTGCGACCGAATGTCGAACGAGCCCGACCGAGTCGCGATCATGTGGGTGTAGCCCAGCGAGGTCGCCAGTTCGCTCGCACCCTCGGCGATGAGCTTGTACGCCTCGATCACCTGCGTGGTGTTGAACTTTTCAATCTGTGCCTGCGCGTCGTTCTGCTTCTGGTTCAGCTCCTGCTGCAGCGTGCGGAAGCGGTTGGAGAGGTCCAGCGCCGTCGCGTCCGTGCTCTCGGGGGCTTTGGCGGCTTCCGGCAGTGCATCGAACTTGCTCTTGACGTCCTTCATCACGTCCAGCTTGGCGGCGATGTCCTTGTTGTACGTGTTCGCCAGCGTGTCGCGGGCTGACTTGTACTTCTCGGTCGCCATCAGCCGCTCGGCGATGTTCAGGATGTCCGCCGTCGCGATCCGCACCGTCACCTGGGGGCTCGGCTGGGCAATGGCCTTGCCCACATCGCGCTGGGCGGCAACACCAAAGAAGAGAGCCGCGGCTACGCCGGCATAGATCGCGATTCGTTCGGCCTGTTTGAAAAACATCGTCGCCATGGGTGCTTCTCCAAAGGTGAGCAGAGAGTGTAGTCGTGCGGCGGGGTGGTTTGCGAGTGTGTGATTGGGTGAAGGCACCTGCTCACCAGTCCAGCGGCACCCGCCAAGTCCGGAGCAGTTCGTCTACCGGGACGTCCACCTCCCCCGCGCCCCATGTGAGCCGGCCGCTCTCATTGAGCTTGCCGACGGGTGTCACCGTCAGCCCCCCGTGGTCACGGGCGATGG
>JBAZUW010000057.1:0-18016 GCA_041661205.1 Phycisphaerales bacterium | reverse complement strand
CAGCGTGGGGTAGGTCTCTTCGCGCCGATAGATTTCAAACGCCGCGAGCGCCCCCGCGCAGGAGATCGGTTTGCCGCCGAGGGTGGAGGCGGTCCAGACGTATTCCGGAGTGCCGGCGCGGTCTTCGCGCACGATGTCCATGACCTCGGTGCGGCCCACAAACGCGCCGATGGGCAGGCCCCCACCAAACGCCTTGCCATAGGCCACCAAGTCGGCCGCCACGCCGTAGTACTGCTGGGCCCCGCCGTAGGCGAGCCGGAAGCCCGTGACGACTTCATCGAAGACCAGCAGCACGCCGTGTTGGTCGCACGCCTCGCGAAGGCCCTGCAAGAAGCCCTCGCGGGGCGTCAGGCAGCGGTGCAGGGGTTCGACGATGACGCACGCCAGATCACTCGCGGCCGCCGCGATGAGTTGCCGCGTGGTTTCAAGATCGTTGTACGGGGCCACCAGCGTGTAATCAGCGTGAATGCCGGCGCTGCTGGGCTCGGGGGTGGGGAATGGGGTGCTGCCGCTCGGGAAGAGGCTCGTCACGCCCTCGTCGTTGGAGCCGTGGTAGGCCCCTTCAAACTTCAGCACGTGCTTGCGCCCCGTGAAGGCCCGTGCCAGGCGCAGGCAGTGCATCGTTGCCTCAGTGCCGGACGCACAAAACCGCACGCGCCGATCGCGCGAAGGCTGCACCCGCAGAAGCTCCTCTCCGAGTGCCAGCGACTGCGAGTTGGGATACGAAAAGTTGGTCCCGCCCCACGTGCCCGGGCCGGATTCGCCCAGCAGTCGCCCGGCGACCGCCGCGATAACCTCCTCGCGGGCGTGCCCGGGGAGCACGGAGCCCCAGCCCATCGAGAAGTCGAGCATCTCACGCCCGGCGCTATCGCGCAGGCGGCACCCGAGCTCCGAGTCGATCACGCGGACCAGTTCGGGAGGCAGATTGAACTCACCATTGGAGCCGCCGGGAAAGACACGCAAGGCGCGGGCGGGGGCATCGACATAGGGAGCATTCAGTGGGGCGAGGGTGGCCATACCCGACTGTAACGACCCAGTCACCGACGATGGGATCGGGCAGCGCTAAATCTGCGATCCAACCCGATGACTGGTCCGGTACATCGCCGGCTTAGTCCCCAAAGCACGTCCCCACCGCCCGGGCCGCGTGCAGCACCGCATCGTCCGCGGTCACCAGTCGCTGCTTGCCGGCGGGCTCTTCCAGGTCCACATCGGTCAGCTTGCCCCCCTGCACCGCCACCATGCGACCAACCTTCCCCTGGCGTAGCAGAGTCATCGCGTGATTGCCCAGGATGGTCGAAAGCACCCGGTCGCCCGCCGTGGGCGTGCCGCCCCGTTGCACATGCCCCAGCACCACGTACCGCGCCTCGATGCCGGTCTGGTTTTCGATTTCGTCGCTGAGCCACTTGCCCACCCCGCCGAGGCGAATGGGGTCGGGGCTGGTGGGGTCGATCTTGCCGATGAACTGTTGCCCGCCCTTGGGCTTGGCCCCCTCGGCCACGCAGATGAGCGTGCTCTTGCGCCCGCGTTTGCTGCGATGGATGATCTTCTGCCAGATCGCGGTCATGTCGAAGGGAATCTCGGGGAGCAGAATCGCGTCGGCTCCGGCCGCCACGCCGCTGTGCAGGGCGATCCACCCCGCATTGCGCCCCATGACCTCCACCACCATGGCCCGGTGGTGGCTGTCGGCTGTGGTGCGGCAACGGTCCATCGCCTCGGCCGCCGTCGCCACCGCCGTCTGGAAGCCGAAGGTGATCTCCGTACCCACGATGTCATTGTCGATCGTCTTGGGCACGCCCACGGTGGGCACGCCCAACCGGTTGAAGTTGGCGGCACTGGTCAGCGTGCCGTCACCACCGATGATCACCAGTGCCTCTACGCCATGCTGACGCAGGTTGTCGAGGCACTTGCCGGTGACGTCCTTCAGAATCGGCATGCCATCGCCCAGCGGCGGGGGCGGGTTCTTTCCCACCACAAACGCCGACGGGTTGGATTTGTTGTTGGAGCCCAGGATCGTGCCGCCCCGGTTGAGGATGCCCAAGAGGTCGCGATCGCCGATGGGCCGCAGGCGGTTCTCGATAAGGCCGAGGTAGCCGTCTTCGACACCGACAACTTCGATGCCGCAGGAGAGGGCGTCGAGGGCCACGGCCCGGATGACGGCGTTGAGGCCGGGGCAATCGCCCCCGCCGGTCAGGACGCCAATGCGACGGATGGTCGGGCAGGTTTCGGCGAGGGTCATGGGTGAGAGGTTAGCAGGGCGGAGAAGAGGCGGGGGCGTGCGGAGTCTTGACAAACGCAGGGCCGCCGCTCGATATCATCGTGCCGAAGTTCAAGGGGAGACGCATCTGAGCCAGGAACCAGCAACACCGGAGTTCGCGCCCGACCCCGAGCTTGGCAATGTGGTGGTCGTGAAGGCGAACGCGCCAAACGCGGCGGTGAGCGGCGCTTTTCTGCTGGCGTTGGGCGGGGGGATGATTATCGCGGCCGCAGCGGGGGGCGGCGGAGGCTCGCGGAGCTCGTCCGGCGGTTCCGCGATCTTCGGGCAGTTGGTTTTGGGGATTCTGGGAGCGATGATGCTGGCGGGCGCGGCCGCGGACTTCTACAAGGCGAATCAAAAGTGCGTGTTTTATGAGTTGGGCGCGGCGCTGTATCACAAAGACAAGCGACTGAAATCATTTCGCTACGCCGATGCCGACGAGATGCGCATGCATCAAAGGCGCCTATATCGCAACGGCGTGTACACCGGCACCAGCGTGACGCTGAAGTGGTCCAAAGACGGCAAGAGAATGTACTCCTACAGCGGCAGCTACAAGGAAATTGTGAGAAGGGGTGGGCCGCTCACGGGCAGCAAGCAGCAGTTTTTCGCGGGCCCGACGGACCTTGACCCCGTGCGTGATCTTGCCGCGGGTGCGCTTTCGCCAAGGTTTGTAGAGGCCCTGAGCAGGGGCGAAGCGCTGGAGCTGAGCGAGCGGAACAGCGCCAACGCGATGGGCGTGACGCCGGCGAGCGGGCCGCTTAATGGGCAGCAGGTGGCGTATGCCGCGATCGAGGACATGCGGCTGCACAACTTCAGGCTGCATGTGATGTCCGGGGGCAAAGAGGTCATGACCTGCCCGACCAACACGACGAACTTCTGGCCGAAGTTTTGTGCCGTGCAGATATATTGGGTGGCAGCCATGAAAGCGGCCGGCCGGTTTGCGCCTGAGTAAGCGCCCCGGTAGCGGCGAGAGCTGCTTTTCCCAAGTTCCAGGCTGTTCGGGCTTTCTAGCTCGCGGCTCGTCAGGCACGCAACTGCGAGTGCGTGCCGCACGTACATCACTCCTGAACAGTCATCGCATGATGCAATCGATCTTCGAGCCAACCCCGCCCCCACCCCTGCCGACGACCACCGGCCTCGCGCACTACACGCTGGAGAGCCCGTGGGCGCTGGCGTTGGTGCTCGTTGTTGCGGCGGGCTTGTGCTGGATGTTTGTGGTCCCTATGTCGCGCGGGCGCGCGGGCAGGATCGGGGCGGCCGTCCTCGCCCTCCTGGGTATCGGCGTGGTTGTGCTGGCCAACCTGGTCGACACTCCGCGCGAGAAAGTGCAGCACGCGGTTGTCGGGCTGGTGGATGCCATCGCCACCGGCGACACGCGTCGGGCCGATGCACTGCTGACCCCGGCCGCGGCGATCTACGACTTCGAGGGCTCTTCGCCCATCGACAAGGCCAGCATTCTGGAGCGGGTGAGCACCGACTTTGGCCACGGGGGCAAATACGAGCTCGCGGACCGTGCGGTGCTGGAGGCCCAGATCGCCGTGGATTCTGCCGCGTCCGCGAAAACCCAGATCAAGGTCCGGGTGTCGAGCAAAGACTGGGGTGGGCCGTACATCTCGTGGTGGCGCATGGACCTCTCGCGCGATGGAGATGGGCCTTGGCGGGTGTCGGGCATCCAGCCCATTTCGCTGCCCGGGCATGGCGGGCTGTAAGCAAGGCACGCCCGGGATGAGCGCCGCGAAACCCGAGATGGTGCGAAAAGGGACGAAGTTCCGAATAGACGCAGGGACGAAGTTCTGCGACCCGTGTCGCTCGCGAGCGCTGGCTTCATTGCCCTTCCATCTCGGGATTCGCGGCGCCTCGACTCGCAACGCTCCGGGAAATGAGTTTGAGTTTGAAATGCTTGGATCGCGGCGGCATCCAACGCCTGCGCGACGCGTCATCCTATCGCCCCCCGCACTCCTCCCGGCCCGTTCGCGGCCCGCCACCAACCAAGGATTCAGCATGTCCCACACTCCCACCACCACCGTCATCACCGGCGGCACCGGCGCGCTCGGCTCTGCTGTGGTCGCCGACTTCCTCGAACGCGGCGATACCTGCCACATCCCCGTGCGAGACGAGGTTGAGCTCAAGTACTTCCCCTTCGTTGGCCACGAGCGGGTGCGGATCACCACCGGCGTCGACCTGACGGACGAAGCCGCGGCCACAAAGTTCTACGAAGCGGCCGCCGGCTCCAATGGCGTTTGGGCCAGCGTCCACATTGCTGGCGCCTTCGCCTATGCGCCGATCGAAAGCACCTCGCGCCAGGACTTTCTGGCGCAAATGAACATCAACGCCCTGACCTGCTTTTTGTGCTGCCGCGAGGCGGTGAAGCTCATGTCGAAAAATCCCGGGGGCCCGGGCGGGCGCATCGTCAACGTCGCGGCCCGCCCCGCCCTGGAGCCTCGCGCGGGGGCCAACATGGTGGCGTACACCGCCGCCAAGGCCGCGGTTGCGGCCCTCACCCAGGCCCTGGCCGAAGAAGTCGTCGCCCGCGGCATCCTCGTCAACGCCGTGGTCCCCTCCCTCATGGATACCCCCGCCAACCGCAAATCCATGCCCGGTGCCGACTACTCCAGGTGGGCCAAAGTCGAAGACGTCGCCCGCACCATCGCCTTCCTCGCTTCACCCGAGAACACCTGCACGCGGGGCGGGCTGATCCCGGTGTATGGGGGGGCGTGACTCCTACCCTCTGCTCCCATGCCGCTCCGCTGGTTCGATGCGCATTTAGACCTTGCCTATCTCGCCGTGCGCGGGCGGGCGATGACCAAGCCCTTGGCCGAGCTCTCGGGGTCGGCCGCCGGGCCGGATGGGCCGCCGGCGATCACGCTGCCCAGCCTGCGTGACGGCGAAGTGCGGCTCGCGTTGGCCACCATCTTTACGGAGGTGGTGGAACCGGGCACAGACAACCTCACGGCCGAGCAGTACATCGCCGGCGATGCCGAGGCGGCCCACCGGCGCGGGCGGGCCCAGCTTGAGGCGTACCTGACGTGGGCAGATCAGGACCTCGTTTCCATCGACCTCCCTCGCCTTTTGCACCCGCCGGAGGGCGTGGGCGAGATTCGGGGCGGCATGGGCGTGTCGGAGATCGTGCCGCCCAGCGTCGACGCGACCGCCGCCCGGGGCCTGCGCGATCACAAGCTGCACATCGGCATCCTGATGGAAAACGCCGACCCGATCCGCGAGCCCGCCGAGCTGGCGTGGTGGGTGGAGCGTGGGGTGTGCGCCATCGGCCTGGCGTGGGCCAGGCCCAGCCGCTACGCCGCGGGCAACAACGTGCCGCCGGAGGAACGTCAGGGCATTTCGTCCCTCGGGCGCGACCTGGTGCGCGAGATGGACCAGCACGGCGTGGTGCACGACGCCTCGCACCTGTCGGACCGGTCGCTGGAAGACCTCTTCGCGATGACCTCGCGCCCGGTGATCGCCTCGCACAGCAACTGCCGGGCCCTGCTGGACCGCCCCGGGGGCATCATCACGCAGCGCCACCTCACCGACCGGGCGATCCGCGAGATCGCCGCGCGGGGCGGCATCATCGGCATCAACCTCTACTCCACGTTCCTCAATCGCAACGGCAAAGACCGACGGGCAACGCTGCTCGACGTCATCGCGCACATCGAGCGGATGTGCGAGCTGGTGGGCGATCAGCGGCATGTAGGGCTGGGCAGCGACATGGACGGGGGCTTTAGCCGCGAGCGATTGCCGGCAGGGATCGACTCGCCGCGCGACCTGCGGGCGATCTCCGAGGCCCTGCGCCGTCGCGGCTGGAACGATGAGCAGATCGAAGACTTCGCATGGCGCAACTGGGCGAGGTTTTGGAGCAAGGCGGGGCCGAAGGTGACAGCCCGCGCTTGAACCCTACCCGATCTTGTGGCACGGGCCGTAGGCCCGTGTTACCAGGCGGGGTAGAGTTCCCAACTTGCCATGTTTGAAACACTTTCCATCACCCTCACCGACCAAACCACCCGCCTGATCCCCATGCAGCTCGACTGGCTCACGCGGCATATCCATGCCGCCGTCACCCGCCTCGGCGGCGTTGGCGAGGTGCGAGTCGCCGTCGTGGATGACGCCGCCATGGCCCAGGCCCACCAAGAGTTCGCCGGAGTTGCGGGAACCACCGACGTCCTTACCTTTGATTTATCGGACCCTGAGGCGGCACCGCCACCACCCAAGCCCACAATTCCGGATGTGCAGTCGGATAATGTCAGGGTTCCCTACCCCCTGGACACCGACATCATGGTTTGCCTTGATGAAGCCTCTCGCCAGGCGGCCCGGCGTGGGTACTCTATCGAGAAGGAGTTGCTCCTCTACGTCGTACACGGGGTGCTTCACTGTCTGGGGTGGGATGACCACGAAGACGAGGAAGCCGCCCGGATGCACGAGGTGGAGGACGCCGTGCTCATCGCCATCGGCGTTGGGGCGGCGTATGCGTCCCGGGATGGCTCCGAGCCCCCCGGCGAGCAGGGCGACCAGTAGGTCGGGTGAGCCTGGTGCACCCGGTGAGGCATGCGGCGGTGAACTCAAACGTATGGCTTGCAATCGGGGTGGTGGCGCTGGGCGTTGGCTCGGTGCTTTCGGCCCTTGTGCAGTCCTTGCGAGACCTCAGCCGCCCCGCCCTGGAACAGATCGCCACCATCCGCCAGCGCAGCCGCAGCCGGATCGAGAAGATCGCGGAAGACCCGGAAGGGCACGCCGCGGCCATCGCGCTGCCCCGCACCGCGTGCAACCTGCTCGTCGCCATCTCGGTGATCATGTGGATGTCGGTGATGCGCGGCATGGCGGTGCCGACGTGGATCGAACTGACGATCGGCGCGGCGGTGGCGTCGGTATTGCTCTGGATTTTCGGACAGGTGCTCCCCAGCAGCATCGCCAAGCACGCCGCGGAAATCACGGTGTATGCGTGGTCGCCCCTGCTGCGGGTGGCGTATGTGGTAGGGCGCCCGTTTACGAGCGTGGCGCGGTGGATGGACGAGGTCGTCCGCCGCCTGGCGGGCAACGCCCACCAGAACAAAGCCGAGTCGGTGCAGGAAGAACTGATGGAAGTCGTCGAAGAGGCCCAGAGTGAGGGCACGGTGGACGCGGTCGAGCGGGACATGATCGAGGCCGTCGTGAACTTCCGCGATAAGACCGTGGCCCAGGTGATGACGCCTCGCACCGAGATCCAGTCGATGGACATTTCGACTGATCTCTCGGGCGTGACCGCGGCGGTGCGGGCCATGGGGCACAGCCGCATTCCGGTGTACGAAGAGAGCCTGGACCATGTGGTGGGCATCTTTTACGTCAAAGACCTTATGAAGTGGCTGGCCGGCGAGGGCTCGCGCAGCGGCAAGGCCTTCTCGCTGCGTTCGCTCTTGCGCCCCGCCTTCTTCGTGCCCGAAACCAAGACCATTCGCCAGTTGCTGCCGGAGCTCTTGGCCCGGCGCACCCACATCGCGATGGTCGCGGACGAATACGGCGGCACCGCCGGGCTCATCACCATCGAGGACATCATCGAAGAGGTCTTCGGCGACATCCAGGACGAATACGAAGAGCCGATCTCCGACAATGCGGAAGTGAAGATCGACGCCGCCTCGCGCAGCGCCGAGATCGACGCCCGCGCGTACATCCACGATGCCAACGACGCGCTGGCCGCCATCGGGGCCGAGTTGCCCGAGAGCGAGGACTACGACACGGTGGGCGGCTTTGTGACCGTGACCATGGGCCGCATCCCCGCGCCGGGAGAGACCTTCCGGCACGACGATTTCACGCTGACGATTCTGGCGGCCGAGGCCACGCGGGTGACGCGGGTGAAGCTGCTGATCGCAAACCCCGGCGAGCCGCAGCATGGCCCGACCAATGGCCTGCCAACTTCGAAAGCGGGTGCGTCATGATCTTCGGTACCGTCAACATGTCGAAGTCTTTGGCGCTGCGAGTCGTGGTGCTCGGGTTGCTGGGCGCGCTGGCTGCCACACTCGGGGGGTGCAACGCCGCGGGCCCGCCGACGTTTCAGGTGCAGGCCGGTGACTACCAGGCGGCGTTCAACATCTCCCGCGAAGTGCTGCGCGACTATCAGTTCGACCTTGAGCGCGTCGACGCGGCCGAAGGGGTCATCACCACCGCCGACAAATCCAGCGCCGGCCTTGCAACACCGTGGGATGGTGTGCAGACGACCGCGTACCAGCAGCTCTCGGATCTGGGTAACGATCAGGCGCGGCGCGTACGGATCACCTTTCTGCCGGTGGACGGGGCGGATGCTTCATTCGCGCCCTCAGCCGATGTGCCGTGCGTGGGTGATGTGCATGTGGTGATTCGCCGCGTGCAGTCGGCCCTGGTTCGCCCCAGCAGCCGCTCCATACAGCTCACGACCACCGCGACCGACCCCGCACTCGCGGCCCGCGGCATCTACTCGCGTTACGACGTGCCAGTGGAGCGGGACGAAGAACTCGAAAACCGCATCGCGCGCCGAATCGAAGCTCGGCTCGCAGAAGCAACCAAGCCGAAGGCGGCCAGCGCGTCGCCCCGCACCCCACCCCCCGGCCCACGCCGCCCCATGCGCGGCCCGCGCGAAATCGCGAAGGCGACGGCGGAGTAAGGTGTGCCGGTGAAATCGACCCGTGACAGTGACCCCCCCCAGGGTCAATCGCGCGTGAAATCTGTAACGACGTCACAAAAAACCGTTCGGTTTCCTGGCATTTTGCCATTGTGGAGTCATATTTCATAGGGGGCTCATGCCCCGCGGAGTGCTGCCATGCGCGGACGATGTTGTACCGGGTGGCTCGCGTGGGTGGGGTTGGCAACGTTGCCAGTTCCCGCATTTGCCCAGCCCGACCCCAGCGGCATCCAGTTTGTGACCGTCGGCTCGCCCGGCAACGCGCCCTTTCTCCAAGGCATCTACACGTTCAATCGCGGCGAGGTGGACTACACCTACCGCATCGGCAAATACGAGGTGACAACTTCCCAGTGGGCCGAGTTCATGAACGCCGCGTTTGACCGTCCCTCAAGCGATCGCCTGCCATTTGTCAACGTCCCGCTCGCGTGGGGTGCGGCGGCGATCACGCCCACCAACCCTGGCGGGCGTCATTGGACTGTCTCTGCGGCCAACGACATGATTCCAGTCGGCGGGATCAGTTGGCGTACCGCAGCCATGTACTGCAATTGGCTTTGTAGTGGTAAGAGCAGTCAGCGTAGTGCGTTTCTATCGGGCGCGTACGACGTCAGCACCTTTGGGTACTACAACAACGGCTCAACCTTTACCGATCAAGTGGCTCACAGCCCGGGAGCTGCGTACTGGATTCCCACGCTGGACGAGTATTTGAAGGCTGCCTCGTACGATCCCAACCGCTTCGGCCAAGGGCAAGGGGGCTGGTGGGCCTGGTTGAACCAGAGCAACTCGACTCCCGTGTACGGTCCCCCAGGCGTCACCGTCAACGGCCAGCCCACCACAGCAAACAGCGACCACTGGTTTGTGACGTACCCAAACTCTGACCCGTACGCGGTGCCCTTGGGAGCGTACAACGTCACCAGCGCCTTTGGTCTGTATGATACCGCGGGTGCCACTACTGAATGGGTTGAAGAGACGGTTCACTTTACCGATGAAAGGTATCCTAGAAATCGCCTGACCATGGGAAGCTCGCGAGATTCGCTTCCGGGAGGAGCAGATCGTACTGGAGCTACTGGCAGCGACTATCCAAGCATGATCGATTCGAGCTATGGGCTTCGGGTTGCTAGCTCAATCCCCGCGCCTGCTACGGGTCTTTTGATGTGCGTTTGGTGCGGGCCCTTTTTATTGCGTCGCCGGCCAGCGTGACCGGTAGGTCGTCGGTGGGATGGGACAGACTCGTGCCAGACGCCAACATCGTTTGCGACGGCGGGTTCACTCACTTCTTCTTCCCCCGCAACTTCTGGTACATCGCCACCTTCAAGAGCACGCTGCCCGCCAGCATCGGCACCACACCGATCGCTCCGATTTTGACCCCGTGCAGCATGTCGCGGCTCACGTTCTGCTCCGCTCCATCCGGTTGGTCCAGCGGGTGATCGACCGCGCCCTGGTACATGCCCACAAGGGGGACGATCGCCAAACCCGCCCCGTACAGGATCACGCCGCCCCCGAGCAGGCTCAGCGCAATCCCGATCGCGGCTTTGGTGGCGGGTGAAGTCATCGGAACCTCCGGAAGATTGGACACTTGAGTATCCGCAAGAACCGCACGGAGGGGCGAACCAACCTCCGGTTTTTTCGATACATTCGGACCCTTCACGTGTATATTTACCGGCGGATTGGCGGCACCTCCGGCGATGGCCGACGACGTGTGGCCGATGAATACATGTGCCGCGGGCGCGAAAGCGCCGACATGGTGTACGAAACCCGATTAAGTGCAACGACGCGGCCACGGCCCGGGCCCCGCGCCCCAGCCAGATGACTAGAGAAGAGGACGAATCCCATGAGCTATCTTCGCCGCCTGCTTGGGCTTGATGCCGCCAACCTTGATGCCCGCACTGGCCAGTCGCTGGAATCGCTGGAATCCCGCGCGATGCTGGCGGCCGACATCGCAGTCTCGACCACCAACGTCTCCAACTTCTTCGACAAGCGCAGCAGCGCCGACCGCGTGCAGCTCACCGTCGCCCTGACCAATGTGGGCGATGAGGCCTTCAGAGGGCGGGGTAACGTCGAGTTTTATCTCTCGACCGACGGCACGTTTGATTCCGGGGACGCGCTCTTTGCGACGCTGAAGGTGCCCAGCCTCTCGGCCGGCCAGCGCAAGACGCTAAACCTGAATGTGCTTGAGCCCAAGGACGTGAACCCGCCCAACGGCCGCACAGCACTGCCGGCGGGCAACTACGCCGTCATCGCCCGCGTTACGGGGCTGGACGACAACGCGGCCAACGATGTGGCGACCGCGAGCGGCGCGGTGGCGGTGAACTACGAGTTCGGCACCGGCGAAGGGGGCGTGCGGGTGCCGCTGACCATTCCGCTGCCGGATGGCACGAGCATCACGCTCCGGATCAGCGGCAGCGGCTCGGGAAACGTGCGGAACGAAGACGGTCGCACGATCGTCACGCTGCTGGCCGGGGGCTCGCGCAGCGAGTTCTTCATCACCACCAACGCCAAAGGCACGTCCACCATCCAGGGCCTTGAAATCGACGATGTGTTCAAGCGCATCGTGGCCGACAAGATCAACGTGGATGGCAACATCATCATCAACGGCGGGGTGGGGAACCTCTCCGTGGCCGGGCTGAGCAACGGCTCGCTCTTCTACACCGCCACCAACTTCGGGTTCTTCCTGTTCCAGTCCACGATTTTCAAGCTCGGCAATGTGCGCGACGCGATCGTCTCCACCGATGTGCCGATCAACAGCTTTGATGTGAAGAGCTGGATCGATACCAACGGCGGGGGCGATCTGCTCTCCGCGCCTTCGGCGGTCTCCCTCTCCTCGGGTGGAGATTTCCAGCCCTCGGTCTCCATCTCGTCGCAAAGCGTTCGCGAACGGCTCTCGCTGGTGAATGTCAACGTCAAGGGGCGCGTCAGCGGGTCTTGGCGGCTGGCCTTCGGCGCTCGCAAGCTCCAGTTCGGCGATGTGACCCCGGATTACAAGGCCACGGTCGGCGGCGCGGTGGATTCGCTGTACGTGTCGGGAACGTACGAGGGCCTCTTTGCCGCGACGCAGATCAACAAGGTCTTCGTCGGGCGCGACATGCGGGGCGGCACGATTCTGGCTGGCGCGCAGCTCGGCAGCGATGTGCTGCTGGGCGGCACCGGCACGGGTGCCGACACCTATCGGGCCAGCACCATCAACGATGTGCAGATCCGCGGCTCCATGATCAACTCGCTCATCGCCGCGGGCATCCGCAGCACCGACACAGTGTTCCTGAACGCCGACGATACCTTTGCCACCGGCACGAGCCGCATCGGCAAGATTCAGGTCTACAAGGACGTTGACAACTCGCACTTCGCGTCCCCCTCGCTGCCGGCCCGGGTGCGCATCAAGTTCCAGAACAACGTCATGACCTCGGGCAACGCGGCGTTTGTTTCCACGCTGCCGATCATGATCTGACGGGGGAGCGGGGACGCAGAGAACGAAGCGGCGGCGTTGGGCCTCGCGATGTTCGGAAGTCTGTGAGACCCTCGCTTGCGCTTCGGGCTCGTCATGGCCCGGCGTATCGTTACCGCGATGACTTCAGATCCGCGATCCCGGGTGATTCACGGCGTCGGCGTGTTTAGCGGGCGTCCTGCCACGCTGACCATCGCGGTCGGCACGCGGGGTCTCACCTGGCACGCTTCGGGCGATCACGAGGGCGTGCTCGCCAGCATCGGGTATGTCTCTCCTGATACCGGTTGGACCGGGCTGCCTGCGGGCGTGCCGGTGCGCAATACCACCATCGCATCGGGCGGTCGCACCGTTGCAACCATCGAGCATGTCATGGGCGCGCTCGCGGGCAGCGGGGTGTGGAACGCGGCGATCACGCTCGAGGGCGTTGAGTCGCCGATTCTCGACGGCTCCGCCAAAGACTTCGTCACTCTCGCGGCCAGCCTTCCGCGATCCTCAACCTCTCCACTCACGCTTGCCAGCCCCGTCGAAGTCCGCAACGGCAACGCGAGCATCATCGCCACGCCCCTGGCAGCCGGCGAGTCTCTCGAATACACCTACGAACTTGACTATGGCCCGGGCGCACCGATCTCCCCGCAGCGGGCCACCTGGCGGGGCGAGGCGCTCGACTTCGCGAACAACATCGCCCCCGCCCGCACGTTTTCGCTGCTCAAGGAAGTTCAGCAGGCCCGCGCGTTGGGGCTTTTTGCACACATGAAGCCCGCCGATCTGCTGGTCATCGGCGACGACGGCCAGCCCATCGACAACTCCTGGCGCATGGAGGCCGAGCCCGCCCGGCACAAGCTACTCGACCTGATCGGCGACCTCGCGCTCCTCGGGCGGCCGCTGCGTGCGCGGGTTGTGGCCACCCGCGCCGGCCACGCCCTCACGCATGAGTTCTGCCGGGCGGTGCTCAGGTCGTTGCCTTCCGCCTCCGGCTCGGCTTTGGCTTGACCTCCGAACCCGCGGCCGCCGCCAGCCCCTGAAACTGATCGATCACTTTGGTGCTCGCGCCCCGAGCCTTGTGTATCCCGCTCGGCGGGGGTGGCACATCCGGCGGCCGGATCGGCCCCGACTCAATCCGCTCAAACGCGCGCTTGGCGTTCTCGGCGGAATACTCGCAGCCGATGAACCGTCGCTTGAGTGCGTGCGCGATCACCCCGGTGGTGCCGCTGCCCAGGAACGGGTCCATCACCACGTCCCCCTCATCGCTGCACGCCAGTATCACGCGGGCCAAGTACACTTCGGGCAACTGGTTGTCGTGCCCCGGGCGGCGTTCCTTGTTGTTCCCCTGAATTCGGCCCCAGTACTGCCCGTACCACACGTCCAGCGGCACGCGCTTGCCCCCCGGCATGCCATCCTTCTTATCAAACGTGCGCGGGTCAAAGTACGTCGTTGCCCGGTCCGTCGCTTCCAGCACGCGCTCGGGGCGCCATGTTCGCTCAGCACTCCGCCCGCCGGCGGCATTCGGCTCCGAGCTTCCGGGCTTGACGAAATACAACGCGTGCACTTTGCTGTTGATGAACCGCTCGCGCGTGTTCTGCCCGAACCGGTAATGCCAGATGCACCAGTTCTCCATTTCCAGCGCCGGCTGCCCGTCGGCCCCCGGGGCCTTCAGGTGCATCACAATCTCCGCGCAGGTGTCGTCGGGGATGTTGATCCAGAACGCCCCGCCCGGGCGCAGCGAGCGGCGGCACACATCCAGCCACTCGCGCGTGAACTTGAGATAGTCCTCGCGGGGCATCGCATCGTCCCACTTGTCGTAGCCGCGGCTCCAGTTAAACGGCGGGTCGGCAAAGACCAGGTCCACCGTTCCGGCCTTCACTTCCGGCAGCTTCGCCAGAATCTCGCGGCAATCCCCCACCCACACCCGGCTGTTGCCGCCCTTGGTTGCGTGCGTGGGCTTTGGGGGCGCGAGATGGGTGCCGTTGGTGGTCATGGGAGATGGTCAACATAAGGGGCCAGGGGCGTGGCCGCCAGCCGCGCCCGCCCAACTGACGACACGCCACGCGGAAACGAAAAAAGCCGCGTCTCCCGGTTCCATCCCGACCGCCGCCCTACTATCTGTGCGACAGGATGCTGCTCCGGGGCGAGTTTCTGTGTGCCGATGTCTCGGCGCACTTTCCCCGTGATCGCTGGCCGGGGGGGACAAATGTCCTCGTTAGGCCGCGGGTGTCCGATGGAAACCGAATGACCACGCTGCCGATACCTCACATGACTCACGCCGAGCCCGAACAACCTCATACTCCGCCCACCGGCGAATCCATCCCTGGCGACCCCCACGCCGAGCACTACGTGCCGGCCACGCCGGTGAAGGGCGAGATCTTCGACGAAACCCGCACCTTCGCCGACTTCGGCCTGCGCGATTTCGTGCTCAAAGGCTGCGACGAAGCCGGCTTCCGCCACCCCACCGTGACGCAGGCCAACTTCATCCCCCCGATCATGGCGGGGCGGGATGTGCTGGGCCAGGCCAAGACGGGCACCGGCAAGACGGCCGCGTTTGGCCTGCCGATGTTGCAGACTCTGGACCCCAACGTCCCCTTCCAGGCCCTCATCCTTGCCCCCACCCGCGAGCTGGCGATCCAGATCACCCACGAGCTCGATGAGTTGGGCAAGTTCACGCCCATCCGCGCCATGACCCTCTACGGCGGCCAAGCCGTGCAGGCCCAGGCCGACAAGCTGCAGCACGGCGCCCAGATCGTGGTCGGCACGCCCGGCCGCGTGATGGACATGCTGGAGCGCGGGCACCTGCACTTCAAGAACATCAAGTCGGTCGTCCTCGATGAAGTCGACCGCATGCTCGACATCGGTTTCCGCGAGGACATCCGCAAGATCCTCGAGCAGACCCCCAAGGACCGCCAGACCGTCTTCGTCTCGGCGACCATTTCGCCGGACATCGAGAAGCTCGCCCGCCGCTACCTGCGCGACCCGGAAAAGATCGTCGTCGCCAGCGGCTCGCTCACCGTGAGCATGGTCAAGCAGTTCTACGTCCCCGTCAATCAGTGGGACAAGAAGCGACTGCTGCTGCACCTGCTCCGCCACGAAGCGCCCGCCCTCACGCTCATCTTCTGCCGCCTCAAGCGCAGTGTCGATGAAATCTCCAAGGGTCTCACCCAACGCGGCATGGAATCCTTCGCCATGCACGGCGACATGCCCCAGGGCAAACGCAACACGGTCATGAAACGCCTGCGCGAGGGTGGCCTGCGCGTGCTGGTCGCGAGCGACCTCGCCAGCCGAGGCATCGATGTGGACGGTGTCTCCCACGTCATCAACTTCGACATCCCCGAAGACCCCGAGGTGTACGTCCACCGCATCGGCCGCACCGCCCGTGCAGGCCGGGGCGGCATCGCCTGGACCTTCGTCACCCCCGAGCAAGGCGAGCTGCTCACCAACGTCGAAAACCTCATCAACGCCGAAGTCCCCAAGCTCGAGTTCCCGGATTTCGCGGCTTCCGCGGCTCCCGAGGGCTGGCGCCCCGAGCTGCCCGGCGGCCGCCGTGGCGGGGGGCTGACCATCGCCAACGCCCCGGACGCACCGCCCCCGCCCCCGAAGCTGAATCGCGTGGAGCAGGCCATGAACCTGGCCCTGCCGGCGACCGAGCCGGAGCAGATCGACACGACCAAGTTCCCCGGTGGGATCGTGCCCACCAAGCTGCCCCCGAAGCGCCTGATCCGGGGCTTCAAGCGCAGCCGCTAGGATTGCCGGGAGTTTTCTCCCCGCGCATCATGGTTGAGAGAAGCCCGGGCACCCTGTGACGGGCTTCAATCGCATCCGCCGCGAAGGATTGTCTGGCGCCTTGAAGTCTTGCCGCGTCGAAACGCAGTGCCGAATAGGAGACGACCGATGACCCCATCCCGCCTTGTGGTGTGCTCCGCCCTTCTGGCCTTGGCCCCTTTCGCGTTCGCCGGTGGCCCCCCCAAGACGCCCAAGCACCCCGTCACCGACGAGCTCCACGGCATCAAGATCGTCGACGACTATCGCTGGCTGGAAGACTGGAACGACCCGGCGGTGAAGGCCTGGTCCGACGCTCAGAACACCTACGCCCGGACCGTGCTGGACCAGATGCCCAGCGCCGATGCCGTCCGCAAGGATGTCACCGCGATTCTGTCGGCCGCCAGCGTGTCGTACGGCTCGATTTCGCCCCGCGGCTCTCAGGTCTTCGCCCTCAAGCGTCAACCCCCGAAGCAACAGCCCTTCGTCGTCGTCATGCCCAGCGTTGACCACCCCGACCAGGAACGCGTCGTGGTCGACCCCGTCGCCCTCGACCCCTCCGGAGGCACCAGCATGGACTGGTTCGAGCCCTCCCCGGATGGCTCGCTCATCGCCGTGTCCCTCTCCAAAGGCGGCAGCGAATCCGGCGATGTCCACATCTTCGACGTCGCCACCGGCAAACAAGTCCACGAAATCATCGCCCGCGTGAACGGCGGCACCGCCGGCGGCTCCCTCGCCTGGGCCCCCGACTCCAAGAGCTTCTTTTACACCCGCTACCCCCGCGAGGGCGAACGCCCCGAGGCCGACCTCGACTTCTACATGCAGGTCTACCACCACACCCTGGGCGACGACCCCTCGAAGGACCACTACGAGCTGGGGAAGGATTTCCCCAAGATCGCCGAGATCATTCTCGAAACTTCGCCCAAGGGGCTGGTGCTCGCCAGCATGCAAAAGGGCGACGGCGGCGAGTTCCAGCACTACCTTCGCACCCTCGACGGCCAGTGGCAGCAGCTCGACAAATACGAGGACCGCATTGTGCAGGCGACCCTGCGTGACCAGGGCGACACCGGCCAGGTGTACATGGTGAGCCGCCAGGGCGCGCTGCGTGGCAAGCTGCTTCGCCTCGACTGCCCCGCTGCCAAGGGCCCGGCCCCGGCGATCTCCGCGGCCGTCACGCTCATCCCCGAAGGTGAAGACACGCTCGTCTCGGCCTTCGCCGAAGACACCGGCAACATCGCCATCACCGATCATGCCATCTTCGCCGAATACCAGACCGGCGGCCCCAGCGAGTTCCGCGTCTTTGACCTCTCCGGCAAAGCCAAAGGCACGCCCAAGCAGCTCCCCATCGGCTCGGTCGCAGGCGTCGCTGTGCTCAGCGAACCCAAAGACGAAGTGATCTTCTCCAACGTGAGCTACGTGCAGCCCCAGGCCTGGTACACGCTGGCCGCGAGCGACCTCAAGGTCGCCAAGACCCCGCTGGCCCAGACTTCGCCCGTGGACTTCTCGGACATCGAGGTGAAGCGCGAGTTCGCCACCAGCAAAGACGGCACCAAGGTGCCCGTGAACATCCTCTACAAGAAGGGCACCAAGCTGGGCGGGCAGAACCCCTGCCTCGTCACCGCCTACGGCGGCTACGGGGTCAACATCACCCCCGGCTTCAGGCCCCAGAATCGCGTGCTTCTTGACCAGGGCTTCGTGTGGGCCGAGGCCAACATTCGCGGCGGGGGCGAATATGGCGAAGCTTGGCACTTGGCCGGCAACCTGACGAAAAAACAGAACGTATTTGACGACATGATCGCTGCCGTGGAGTACATGCAGCAGCAGGGGTACACCAGCCCCGTCCACACCGCCATCCAGGGCGGCAGCAACGGGGGCCTGCTCATGGGCGCCGTTCTCACCCAGCGCCCCAGCCTGCTCAAGGCGGTCGTGAGCAGCGTTGGTATCTACGACATGCTGC
>JBAZUW010000056.1:6873-18046 GCA_041661205.1 Phycisphaerales bacterium | reverse complement strand
GGAGCAACAGGTCTTCATACCCATCGGAAGTCCCGGCTCTGCGGGACTTCAGTGCTTGCGTGTCGTCAGCACTAGCCGCACCGAGAACGGCGCGGTCACACACCGGTCTTGCACACAAAATTCCCAGACCGAGCGTCTTACCGACCCACCTGCGCGCGCATCTAGGTCCTCCAAAGCCCGCCATTTCCCCCAATTTCAACAACTTTCCCGCATCTCCAAAACACCCACAATCCCAAGTACAACCCGGCCCCTTCCGAATCCCCATCCGAAGGCTCCCCCCATCGCATCCCCCACCCCCGCGCGCGCAAAAACGCTCCACCACCCCATAGTTAGAAGCACTGCGTCTCCTCACGGGCCAACCGCGGCGGGCATCTCAAGGCTGAGCGACGAACTCAGGCTGGTCTCCCCCGTTGCAGTCCCCGTGACGATCACGCAGCGCCGAAGCGGTGTGGAGCAGTCACACGCTCGCGTCAGCCTGTGGGACAAAGCCCGGCGTCCGCGGCCTTACAACCCGCGTACTCCGCGCCCAACAGAAGCTCCGTCTCGGGACCACACCGGGCACGTCTTCGCCTCCAGGCAGCCGCGAACACGGTGACGCGAAAAAGAACCCAAAAGGCGTCGGCCCAAAGTTCCGCCCCACCCCGCCGTTGATGCCGTGCCCAAAGATCCCTCTTGAGCGCCTCAAAAACGCCCAAGGGTGGGAAGACCAGCCACGCGCCCAACGGAAGCACAACCCACCTCCAACCACCGACCCTTCGCGGCCGGCGCTTGTGATGTTAATCTCACACCCCGAGGCCAACTTGGTAGCCCCTCACTCCTCATCCGCACGCAACTTCGCCACCACGCTGAAATCTTCCAACGTGCTCGTGTCCTGCGTGATCTTCTCCACCCCCGCGGCCACATCCCGCAGCAGCCGCCTCATGATCTTCCCCGACCTTGTCTTCGGCAACCCTTCCGCAAATCGAATCTGCTCAGGCTTGGCCAACGCCCCCACTTCCTTCGCCACATGCGCCGTCAGTTCCTTCCGCAGTTCATCATCGGGCTGGCGTCCCGGGGTCTTTGCATTCCAGTTGCCCCGCAGCGTGACAAACGCGCAGATCGCGCTCCCCTTGAGTTCGTGCGGGTACCCCACCACTGCCGCCTCCGCCACCGCGGGATGGCTAACGAGCGCGCTCTCCACCTCCATCGTCCCCAGCAGATGCCCGCTCACCTTGATCACATCATCAATCCGCCCCTGAATCCAGAAATACCCGTCCTTGTCCCGCCGCGCCCCGTCGGCCGAAAAGTAATATGGCTGGCCACTCTTAGGATCCTTCACCCGCCCCCAGTAACTGCTCACAAACCTCTCGCGATTGCCATGCACGCCTCGCAACATGCCCGGCCACGGGCGGCGGATCACAAACAACCCGCCCTTGTCCGGCTCCAGCTCCTCACCCTGCTCATTCACCACCGCCGCGTCGATCCCCAGCATCGGCAGCGTGCAGCTCCCCGGCTTGGTGGGCGTCGCCCCCGGCAGCGGCGTCACAACATGCCCGCCCGTCTCCGTCTGCCAATACGTGTCCACAATCGGGCAGCGATCGCGCCCCACGTGCTTGCGATACCACATCCACGCCTCAGGATTGATCGGTTCGCCCACCGTGCCCAGCACCTGCAAGCTCGACAGATCGTGCCTGGCCGGCAAGTCGTCCCCCCACTTCATGAACGTCCGAATCGCGGTGGGCGCCGTATAAAAGTGCGTCACGCGATGCCGTGCGATGATGTCCCAAAACCGATCCCCCTTGCCCCCAGGCATGCTCGGGTAGTTGGGTGCCCCCTCATACATCAACGTAGGAATTCGATTGGCAAGAATGCCGTACAACACATACGTGTGCCCCGTGACCCACCCAATATCCGCCGAGCACCAGAAAAGCTGGCTGGCATCGGGAATCAGATTAAATGCCAATCGCGCCGTCGTGACGGCATACGTCAGATACCCCCCGGTCGTGTGCACGATTCCCTTCGGTTTGCCGGTGGAGCCGCTTGTGTACAACAAAAACAACATGTGCTCGCTGGCCGCCTCGTAACACGGGCAGGCGTCCGAAGCCTTCGCCACACAGTCGTGCCACCAGTGAAACTGCGTCGGCAAGTCGCCGATGCGCGTGTTGCATGTTGCAAACGAGTGCGACTGGTCGTGCCCAGTGCGCTTCACCACCACCACGTGGTTGACGATGTGGCCGTGGTTCGACAGATGCCTCAAGGCTTCATCGACATTCGCCAGCAGCGGCACGACGTCGCCGCGCCGGTAGCCCCCATCCGCCGTGATGGTGATCCGCGATGCGGCATCGCTGGTGCGTTCGGAGATCGCCGCCGGCGCAAAGCCTCCAAAAATCACCGAGTGCGCCGCCCCGATCCGCGCGCACGCCAGGATCGCAATCGCCAACTCCGGGATCATCGGCATGTAAATCGTCACGACGTCCCCGGCCTTCACGCCCAGCGACTTCAGCGCATTCGCGCACCGGCTGGTCTCAATCTGCAAATCCCGATAGGTCAGCCGCCGGATTTCCGGCTCGTGCGAGTAGTGCGACCCCGGCGCCGCATGGTGCGTGCGGGGGCCCAGCAACTCACTCTCCCAGATCAGCCCCACCTCGTCCCCATGCCCCGCCTGCACATGCCGATCAACACAGTTGTAACACGCGTTCAAAGTTCCCCCCGCAAACCACTTTGGGTCCGGGGCGTGCCACTCCAGCACCTTGTCCCACGGACGAAACCACGCAAGCTGCGAAGCTTCCTCGCCCCAAAATCCCTCGGGGTCCTTGATCGACCGCGCATGCAACTCGCGATACGCCTCGAGCGAATCCACGTGCCACCTCGGCACGCCTAGTTCGCCCGCGGCGACCGGCGCAAAGACTCGGTGTTCACTCAGCGTGGAAGAGATGTCGGAGGATTCTGTGGTCATGGGGTGTGTCCTTGGTGCCGCCTTGGCGGGTGGGCAATGTACCGCGCACGCCGGCCCCAAGGCGCGCCCCCGGCAGGCCCCAGCCGCCAGCCACGCCGCCCCTACCCGCACCAATCCCGGGGTTACCCGGCCCGATTCCGGTCTTAGCGCAATGTTCGGGATTGAATCTCCGCCACGGCAGATATCATGCCTTTCCGCCGAACCCCGCGCAAAGCCGGGCGGCGTGGGAGCCTCCTGGTGGTGTCCAAGCCTTCCCAACGATCGATCGAATCGCGTGACGCGCGGGAGCCGCGTGATCTACGCGACGCCGGGCCGCACGCGCTGACCGAGTTGCTTCGGTCGCGCCTTCGCAGCCTGGCCAAGGCGATGGTGAAGTGCCGCGCCGCCTTCGGGGTTTCGCCTCGCGTGGCGCGCGATGCCGAGCCGGCCGTTGCCGACCCTGCCGCCGCCGCGAACTCTGTGCACGCGCTGCGAGTCGCCTGCCGCCGCGCCGGGGTGGCCTTGTCCGTCGCGGGCGAACATCTCGCCAACACCGACGTCGCCGAACTCAGGCGGCACATTCGCTCGCTGCGAAGAGCCGCCGGGGCCGTGCGAGATTGCGACGTGCAGCAGCGACTGCTCGACCATCTCTCGGGCGGCCGCGTGCCCGAGCGCGCAAGAGCCGCGGCCTTCGCCACCCGCATGCTGGAACAGGACCGCATCGTGGCCGAAGGTGGCCTCATCGATGTGCTCACCCGCATCGCGCCGCGCCAGCTGCGCCGCTCCACGCTTGAGCTTTCGCCCGGCGACAATGTCCTGAACGCCAACGCCGGCGAACTCGCCCTGCGCCACGCGGGCACCTGGGCCGGTAAAGCCCTCGAAGCATCAACACGCATCGCCCGCTCCCCCGACGCGTTTCACGAAGTGCGTTTGGACCTCAAGAGCCTGCGCTACACCATCGAGTTGCTCCTGCCAGTGCTCGTTGAAAAAGCCGCGGCTCCCATTCGCGATGTCCTGCTGCCCATGCTGATCGACGCGCAGGAACACATGGGTGCGGCCAACGATATTTCGTCTTTGGTGGAGCGGCTGGACCGCTATGCGACCACGCTGAAGACCACGCACCACACCGAGCTGCTGAGCGCCGACACTCGCTTGGTGTCCGACGTGCGTGATCTGCACGATCGCTTTGCGCTGGTGCGAGACATGCGCCTGGCCAAAGCCTCCACATGGTGGCAGACGACCGGGCTGCCCAACCTGCAAGCCGCGTTGGCGGCCGGGGGCATCACGCCGGTGCTGCCGATTGCCGAAGAGACTCGTCCCGACTCAGTGATCGAGGCCGCCCCTTTGTCCGCGGAGCCACCCATGCCATCCATCGTGACCAAGCGAGAAAACGGAGTTCATTCTGTCTCCGACGTAGCCGCCCCGGCTTCACAGGCAGCCCCGCACGTGAACGCGCATCCGGAGGCCGCCCGGCAGCGCGACCTCTGGCTGAGCGGTCGCAAGCTCGCGGTCATCGACATCGGCAGCAACAGCATCCGGCTGCTGGCCGTGGAACTGGTGGACGCTCAAACCTGGACCGTACTCGCCGAAGAGCGGGCCATGACCCGCCTGGCTCAAGGCATGGCGGCCAACCACGAGCTGTCGTCCGAAGCCATGGCGCGCTCGGTCGAAGCCATCGGGCGATTCAAGCTGCAAGCGGAAAGGCTCGGCGTGCAGGGCGTGCGGGCGTTTGCGACGGCCGCGGTGCGCGAGGCAGGCAACAAGCGCGACTTCATTTCGCTGGTGCACGACCGCACCGGGCTGATGGTGGAGCTGGTCAGCGCCCGTGACGAAGGGCGGCTGACGCACCAGAGCGTCGCCCGCGTCTACGACCTCAGCCGCGGGAGCGCGGGCGTCGTCGACATCGGGGGCGGCAGCCTCGAAGTCGTGCAGAGCCGCGATGGGATCATCACGGCCAATACGTCCATGCCCTTGGGGGCGGTGCGGCTTACTGAAGCCTTCGGCGGGGCCGATGCCGCCAGCGGCAAAAACTTCAAGGCGCTCAAGAGCGAAGCCTCACGCCAGATCAAGCGCCGCGTGCGCAAACCCGAGCACGCGCCGGGCATTCTCGTCGGCTGTGGCGGCACGTTCACCACACTCCTTACGCTGGCGGCCGCCACGCGGGGCGTGCTCATCGAGCGCAACAGCCCCGCCCTCTCCACGCTGGGCCCCGTGACGCGCGACCAGCTCAAAGCGCTGGTCAACGACCTGCGCTCCCTCTCGCTGGAGCAACGCCTTCGCGTGCCCGGCCTGCCCAGCGACCGCGCCGACATCGTCATCGCCGGCTTGATTGTCGTCGAGCGACTCATGAAGCGCCTCGGGGCCACGCAGCTCCACGTGCACCCCGGCGGCTTCCGCGAAGGCCTCGTGCTGCGCCTCATCGAAGACGAAATCACCAAGCGTCAGGCGACACCGACGACCCCCACCGACGTGATGTCCGGCGTGCGGCGTCTGGCACAGGCGTGCCACTACGAGAAGGACCACAGCGAACACGTCGCGACGCTGGCACGGACCCTCTTCGACCAATTCCGCGCCCAGTCCGACCTCATTCCGGGTTTAGGCACCGACGCGGGCGAGCGCGTACTTCTCGAAGCCGCGGCCGTGCTGCACGACATCGGCATTATGGTCAGCTACGAGCAGCACCACAAGCACAGTTGGACCATCATCCGGCACGCCACGCTGCCGGGGCTGTCGCCCCGCCAGATCGAACTGGTGGCACAGATCGCCCGCTACCACCGCAAGGCGACGCCCGAAAAAAGCCATCGCCCCTTCGCCGCACTCGGTGATCGCGACCAGGCGCTCGTTTCTCGCCTCGCCGCACTGCTGCGCGTTGCCGACGGCTTGGACCGTTCCCACGCCCAGCACACTTCAGGCGTGCACGTGCGTTTCGGCAACGGCGTGGTTCACATCGAACCGATGGGCCAGATGCTGAGCCAGGACGACATGGCCGCCGCCGACGACAAGGCCGACCTGCTGCGTGACATCACGGGCTCCAAGGTGGACATCACGCCGGGCGAATCGGCGGTGGCGGAGGCATAGCTCAGACGGTTCTGCCCAGCGCCGCCCGTCCGACAACGTCGTTCAAGGGTCGCCGCGCACCGCCCCCGCGCGGCAATACCCTTGAGGGTGAACGCCGCCGCGCCAAACGCGGCCCGCCAAGGAGCCCGGTCATGACCACCGTCCCCAACACGCACGTCACCCCATCCATGACCGCCGGGGGTGCGCTGCGCACTTCGCCCGCCGTCAAGGCCGCCATCGACACCCTCACGCGCGAAGTGCGGGCTGCTGCCGGCACCCTCACCGACATCCGCCCCGCCAACCCGGGCCTCAAGACCAGCTACGAACACCTCATGAAGCGCGCGGGCGACGTGCGCGGGCGAGGGCTGCTGTACCCCTACCTCGGCAGCGGGCTGGGGAACGGCGCCCTGGTGGAACTTGCTGACGGCAGCGTGAAGTGGGACATGATCTCCGGCATCGGGGTTCACTTCTTCGGCCACTCCGACCCCGATCTCATCGGCGAGTCCCTGTGGGGTTCGCTCGACGACACCGTGAAGCACGGCAACCTGCAGAGCAACTTTGAGGCCTACGAGTTTGGAGAGGTGCTGCTGGCCGAGGCGAAAAAGAACAGCCGCCTGAAGCACGCGTATGTCGCGACCAGCGGCGCGATGGCCAACGAGAACGCTCTGAAGGTGTGCTATCAGAAGCACGCGCCGGCGAGCCGCGTGCTGGCGTTCAAAGACTGCTTCATGGGTCGCAGCATCACGATGTGCCAGATCGGCGACGCGGCCGACTATCGCCAGGGTGTCCCGCTCTCCACGCTCGTGGACTACATGCCCTTCTACGACCACGGGGCGGTGGATCGCATGGGCCCGGGGGGCAAGAAGCGCTTCATCGACATGTCGGTCGATCACCTGACGCAGTACATCCACCGCTACCCCGGCCAGCACGCGTGCTTTATCTTTGAAATGGTCCAGGGCGAGGGCGGATTCAACGTGGGCGATCGGGACTTCTTCAAGGAACTGATGGACGTCTGCCGCGCCCATCGCATCGCCATCTGGGATGATGAAATCCAGACCTGGGGTCGCACCAATCGCATGTTCGCGTACGACCTCTTTGACCTGGGCGACTATGTCGACGTCTTCTGCGTGGGCAAGATGACTCAGGCGTGCGCGACGATGTACACCGAGGAATACAACCCCAAGGCGGGCCTCCTCAGCGGCACCTTCACCGGCGAGGGCCCAAGCTTCCGCGTCGGCACCCGCGTCATTTCCCGCCTGCGCGATGGCAACTACTACGGCGACCAGGGACTTTTCGCCCAGCATCACGCCGCGTTCCGCACGCAGGTCAAGGCCCTCGTCGCCAAGCACCCCGCCTGGTTCCCGGTGATGCCCGCGCTGGGCGGCAGCACCGACGCCCTCACCGGCGGCATCGGCGGCATGATGAAGTTCACGCCCTTTGGCGGCGACAAGGCCAAGATTCAGGCCGTGTGCAAGGCCTGCTTCGAGCACGGCGTGATTCTGTTCTACTGCGGGCACGGGCCGTACCACGTGCGCATGTTGCCGCCGTTGCCGGCGATGACGCTGGACCAGTGGCCGCGTGTGTTTGGGGTGATCGAAAAAGCGATGGCGACGGTGTGAGATGCAACCGGCTGCCGGTGGGGCAGGCGTCCCGCCTGTCCACGCACAACCTGATCCGACGATGGTGCCTCGTTCCGGAGGTTTCATGTTCCTGATCCGCCAAAGCAAACCCGAAGACGTCTCCACGCTGCTGAAGCTGGCGCGCACGGTCTACTTCATCAACCTGCCGCCGAATGAACAGCTGATCTCTGCAAAGATCGAGCAATCCGCCGCGTGCTTCCGGCGCGTCGCGGGCTTGGCCGACCCGGCCAAGGCCAAACGTCGCGCCCAGCATCCACCCGTCGGCGGCTACGACTTCGATACCGATCTCTTCATGTTCTCCGTCGTCGATCGCGAGTCCGGCCAGGTCGTCGGCACCTCGCAGCTCGTGAGCCACATGGGGGGCCCGGGCAACCCCAACTGGGGCATGCGCGTCAGCGAGAAAAAGTTCCACTCCGAGTCGCTGCGTTTCGGCACGACTCACACCGTGGCCCAGCTCTTCGGCGATGAAAGCGGCCCCACCGAAGTCGGCGGGCTCATCCTGGACCCCGGCTTTCGCGGCCATCGCCTTCGCCCAGGGCGCTTCATCAGCTTCGTCCGCTTCCACTTCATCGGCTTGGAACGCAAGACCTTCGCCGACCGCGTGCTCGCGGAGATGATGGGCCCGATCACCAGCGAGGGGGACAACGTCTTCTGGGACGCCTTCGGCCGCAAGTTCATCCCGGTGAAGTACGCCGAGGCCGATCGTTTCTGCCAGCACAATCGCAAGTTCATCTCCGAGCTGCTGCCCAAAGACGAAATCTATCTCACGCTGCTGCCTTTGGAAGTCATCAACAGTGTGGGTGTGGTGCCGCGCGAGACGCAACCGGCGCGGCGGCTGCTGGAGAACCTCGGCTTCCGCTATCGCAACGTCATCGACTGCTTTGACGGCGGCCCGCACCTGGACGCCCCCACCGATGAGATCCCCCTTGTGGCCGCGACCAAGCGTCTGCCCGGTCGCGTCGCCGAAGACGCGGCGTGCACGACCGCCGCGATCGTCAGCATGCTATCGCGCGAGGGTGACTATCGCGCCATCGAAACCTGGGTCGATCTCGCGGCCGACTCAGTCGGCCTCACAGCGGCCGACCTTGAAGCACTGGAAGCCGACGCGGGCGCCACGCTGGGGGTCACGCCGCTGGGCATCTTCGGCTCCTCCCGTGCCGAGGCCAGCGGCGACAACCGCCGCGAGCAGCAGGTGCAGGCGTGAGTTCGCGGCCAGAGCTCCACCAGCCGCCATCCAACCTCTTCGCCGGCGCGTGGCACCCCATTGTCGGTGAAGCCCTGCGCTCGTGCGAGCCGGCGCGGCCAAGCCGCGTGGTGTGGTCGGGCACACCGAACCCCGCGCACCTGGACGCCGCAGTAGCCGCGGCCCGGGCGGCGCAACCGGAGTGGGGCGCGTGGCCTCTTGAAAAGCGCGCCGGCGCGTTGCGGGTCTTTCGAGATCTCGCCACCCAGCGAGCCGACGCCATCGCCTCCCTCATCCGCGACGAAGTCGGCAAACCGATGTGGGACGCCAAGGCCGAGGCCGGGCTGCTCGCGGCGAAAGTTGACATCACGCTGGAGCAGTCCCCGACCACCGCGATGAATCGCGTCACCGGGTTTGAGCTCTCCCTCAGCCCCACCCGCGCCGGGCGCTGTTGGTTCCGCCCGCACGGGGTGATGGGCGTGCTGGGCCCCTTCAACTTTCCAGCCCACCTGCCCAACGGGCACATCGTCCCGGCGCTCGCGATGGGCAACTGCGTGGTCTTCAAGCCCAGCGACAAAGCCCCTGCCGTGGGCCAGGCGCTAGCCGAGCTGTATCACGACGCCCTCACCCAGGCCGGTGCGCCGGCGGGTGTGTTCAACATGGTGCAGGGAGGCCCATCCATCGCCGCCTCCCTCGCGGCTCATCCTGATCTGGACGGCGTGCTCTTCACCGGCTCCTGGCCCGTGGGCCGGCGCATCATGGAGGCCAACCTCGATCGCCCCGGGCGCCTGCTCGCCCTCGAAATGGGCGGCAACAACCCGGCCATCATCCTCCCCGATGCTGACCTTGCCCAGGCCATCATCGAATGCGTGCGCAGCGCGTTTGTCACCACCGGCCAGCGCTGCACCTGCACACGCCGCGTCATCATCCATCGCGATGTCGCCTCCCGCGTGATTCCCGCACTGTGCAAAGCCGCGAGCTCGCTCATCATCGGCGCTCCCGACGCGTCGCACCCGGTCTTCATGGGCCCGATCATCTCGCGCCAGGCCCGCGACGCGGTGCTCGACGCGCAGGCCCAGATGGCCCGCGCCGGGGGCGAACTGCTGGTCCCCTGCACCGCCATCGATGGCCCGGGTGACGAGCCCGGCTGGTACATCACCCCCGGCATCTGCAAAGTCCCCGGCTTCGTTCGCGGCTCCCACTCTCCCCTTGCCCACCCCGGCAAAGACATCGAAGTCTTCGGCCCGTTGTTGCGAGTGAGCATCGCCGAGAGCCTCGACGACGCGATTACCCAGGCCAATGCGACCGACTTTGGCCTCGCGGCCTCCATCTTCACGCGCGATCAGGCCGCGGCCGAGGCCTTCGCTGCCCGCGCCAAGGCCGGGTGCATCAACTGGAACACCGGCACCGCGGGGGCCAGCAGCAAACTGCCCTTCGGCGGCCTGGGCCTCTCCGGCAACCATCGCCCCGCCGGAGCCTTCAGCCTCGACTACTGCGCGTATCCGGTGGCGGGGATGTTGGAGCGCTCAGGCGCCTCCACCCTCGCGCCAGGCATGCACTTCGACGCGGCATGGCTGGGGTAAGAGGGCGTGCCACCATGATGCGCTTCGCATCGTGGTGCCCCGGGGTCGACGACGGGAAACACGACGATCCCGCAGAGCCGGGATTATCGTGGCACACTGGGTTGAAACCACCGTCATCTAAACCCCAGGTACTCTTGGGACCAAGGAGCCATCATGAAATCCCACGCCGCCATCGCCGCTGTATGCGTTCGATTCGCCGGTTTGCTCATGATGGTGGCCTCTATGCCACAACTAAGTCCAGTACTCGAGCGCGCGCTTCAAACGTACATCTTTCAGCTTCCTGCAAGCTACCCGTGGTGGATGTACCCGAGCCCAAACGATCGTCCTGGGGCTATTGGTTGGCTCTCCGTGTTGGTGGTTGGCATGTACCTCTTCTTGGGTGGCCGCCTCATCACCCGCCTCCTCGTCCGCCCTCTCCTCGCGAACTGCCAATCCTGCGGCTACCCGCTCACCAGCATCAAAGCCACCCGCTGCCCCGAGTGCGGGCACGACAACTCCAAATCCTGAGAGGTGCCACCATGATGCGCTTCGCATCGTGGTGCTCCGGGGCGAGGCCGCGAAACACGACGATCCCGCAGAGCCGGGATCATCGTGGCACAGGACGACGCCGCGAAACACGACGCCCCGAAACGGATCGTCGTGGCACCGTTCGCCGCACACCTTACACTCTGCCATGCCCAAGACCGCGCTCCCCAACGCCCGCGTCTCTCCCCGTTTCGCGGGGATCTCCACCTTCTGCCGCTACCCGCGGCTGGAAGACGTCTCGCCGGAAAATCGCCCGGTCGATTGGGCCCTC
>JBAZUW010000056.1:0-6863 GCA_041661205.1 Phycisphaerales bacterium | reverse complement strand
CCCTCTACGGCGTCCCTTTCGACGGGGGCGTCACCTATCGCCCCGGCGCCCGCTTTGGTCCCCGCGCCATCCGCGAGGCCTCGCAGTACGTCAAGCGCTACCACCTCACCCACGACATCGACGTGTGCGACACGCTGAGTCTGGCCGACGCCGGTGACAGCCCCGTCGCGCCCTACTCGTGCGAGGCCAACACACACGCCCAGCGCGACTTCGCCGCCTCGCTCGCCGACCCCTCCACCCGCCTCTTTGCCGTGGGGGGCGATCACACCATCGCGCTGGGCAACATGCTCGCCACGCAGCAGCGCCACGGCGGCGGCCGCCCGCTCGCGCTCGTCCACTTCGATAGCCACCTCGACACCGTGGACCAGGTGTGGGGCGAGAAGTTCGGGCACGCGTCGGTCTTTCGGCGCGCCATCGAGATGGGCGCGGTCGACCCCAAACGAATGATCTCCATCGGCGTCAAGGGGCCGCTGAACAGCAAGGATGATCTCGCATTCGCCCGCGACCATGGCGTCACGCTCGTCACGCAGGACCGCTACCAGCGCGAAGGCCCGGCGGCCGTCGCCGCGTTCCTCAAGCACATCGGCGACGCGCCCACCTACTTCACCTTCGACATCGACTGCGTGGACCCCGCGTTCGCGCCGGGCACCGGCACGCTGTGCCCGGGTGGGTTTACCTCGGCCGAGGTGCTGGCCGCGATCCGCCTCTTTGCCGGGCTCAACCTTGTGGGCGCCGACGTCGTTGAAGTGCTGCCCGACCGCGACCCGGCGGGGATCACGGCGTTCCTGGCGGCTCACGTGATGTTCGAGATTCTTGGGCTGGCCGCGGTGCGGGCAAGATGACGTTCATGCCTTCGGCTTGAGGTCATCCACGAACCTCGCGAGCGAGCGGCCCACGTGGAGACCGGACCTCCGCCTTCTCAACCCTTATCAACCTTCTCCGTCGCCGCCTCTTCGGTCTTCTGTGCGGCCTTCGGCGCTCGCTTCACACCCGGCGTGTCGGTCCGGTCGGGCAGCACCTGCCCGCCCTCACTAATCTGGTAGCCGAGTTTCTTGAGTTCGTCGTTGTTCCAGGGCGAAATGGCCGCCTCACCGCCGCGCGGCTCGCGGAGGGAGACCACGCTCCCCACATCCAGCCCCGAGGAGATCTCCGCCACCGCTTCGCTGCGGCGGCCCACCCGCACCGGCGTCCGCACATACCGCGTGCCCCGCGGCTCGTACACATACTGCACCGGGCCGTCGTTGAAGACCGACTGCACCGGCACCGTCAGCACTTCGGGCACCGTGTCCAGAATGAGCTTGGCTTCGCAGCGCATCGCGGGCTTCAGCCCCGCGTTCTTCGCGTCCAGCGGCACCCGCACGGTGTACTCGCGCAGGTTCGGGTCGCGCCAGCCGCCCGTCTCCGCCATCACGCCGATGCTCTCGACTTCACCGGTAAAGATCGCCCCGCTCGCGGCATCGACCTTAACCGACACCTTTTGCCCCGGCCTCACCTTGCCCGCCAGACTCTCATTCACCCGCACCGACGCCACCATTTCGCTCGTGTCCGGCAGGATGATGAGCAACTGGTTGGGGTAGACCTGCTGGCCGATCTGCAGCGGCCCATCGCCCCCGCCCCAGCGGTTGCGCTCCATCGATGTCGAGTACACCACCAAGCCGTCCGAGGGCGCCTTGATCGTCGCGGCGTTGCGGTCCTTGGTCATTTTGTCGAAGCGATTCTTCATGATCGCCACGCTGGCCCGCTGGTTGTTCCGCTTCGCGTCCTTGCTGGCCAGTTCGATCTCGTTGTTCAGGCGCGTGCGCTCCAGCTCGCTCTTGGCCTCTTCCAGATCGCTCAGCTTGGTCTTCTCGTCCTTCTGGAACTCGTACTGGTTGTATACGCCCATCGCCAGGTTGGCGGTCGTGAACGACGAAATCGCCTCGATGTAGGCCACTTCGTCGCGATCGCACTCGTCCTTGCTGATGAACCCTTCGACCAGCAGCTCCTGGCTGCGCCGGAACTTCTCGGCGAGCCGTTCCAGCTCCAGCCCCGCCTTGTCGATCGCCAGCGTCAGTTCCTGGCGCTTCTTGCGGACATCGCCCTCTTGCCATTGCCGCAGCGCCAGGTTGGCAAGCGTCACCTTGAGTTCGGCCTGGCGGAGCTTGGAAGTGTTCTCGTTAATCTGAATGTTGTACGCGTTCTCCGCCGCGACCAGGTCCGCGTTGCCGCTCTCCAGGCGGAGCGACTCCTCGTCGATCTTCTGCTGCAGGTCGTCGACATTGAGCTGCACCAGCAGGTCGCCCTTCTTGGCCCACACGCCCTCGGGGATGATCTGGACGATCGCCGACTGCTGATCCAACGGGTTGCGGATTTCGATCTTTTCGCGGGCCTCGAGTTCGCCGTTGGCGGTGGTGGTGACCTCAAAGGCCAGCTTCTTGGCCGCCGCCCGGTCTGCGGGCAGGCTGCCGGGCGACACGGCGGGCGCGGCCGTGGGCTCCGCCGCGGCGGGCAGCCCGACACCCAGGCCTACCGCACCGAGCAGGGCGAGGCCGGTGACCACCCACACGGTTTTGCTGCGAATGACACGTTTGATGCCGGGGCTAATCATGGAGTGGCTCCTGTGCTAGGTATACCCCGGACGCGGCAGGGTTGATGCAGAGAACTGAGATGTACGACCCGCCGCCGACCCCCGAACACACCCCGGGCCGACAACCAGATACGAGAGCTTACTACAGATGATCGTTTCGATACGCTTCCGTCATGGATTTTGTGCGAAGTCTTTTTGTGCTGGCCGCCCCTGCAGAGTTTTCCGCCGTCGCCCGTGCCCTGTCCGTCGTCGCCCATCCCCCGCTCTGGACGCCGACCAACGCCCGCCCCGGGCTGGACATCGTGCAGAGCGGCGTGGGAAAGGCCAACGCCGCGGCCTGCGTCGCATGGTGCCTGGCCCGGCGGCCCTATCAGCGGGTCTTGAGCCTCGGAATCGCCGGAGCACTGCCCGGTTCAGGGCTCAACATCGGGGATGTGGTGGTCGCGACCGCCGCCGCCTACGCCGACGAAGGCGTCGCCGCGCCCGAGGGCTTTACGGATATCGGAACCTTGGGCTTCGCTCCCGGGGCACCCGCGAAGCACGACCAACGCCCCAACATCGGGCAGGGCGTGCGCGTGGACTGCGAGATCATCCCCGAACTGCCAGAGGCACATCGCGGCATCGTCGCCACGGTCTCCACCTGCAGCGGAACCGACGCACTGGCCGCCGAGGTGGTGCGGCGGACGGGCGCGATCGCCGAGGCTATGGAAGGGGCGGCAGCCGGATTCACCGCGCTCCGGCTTGGGGCGGGGTTTGGGGAAGTGCGGGTAATCAGCAACACCACGGGAGATCGGGGTGGGCAGAGGTGGGACATCAAGCGGGCGCTTGTGCGGCTGGGGGAAATAGCGAGCTCGCTGGAAACATGAGCCGCAACCGCTCGCGGCGCGCGGTTTCGCGGCCGTTTACCTCATTCGCTGGCAACCCCTCCGCGCCCGCCGTACCCTCTCCCTCCCGCGGCCAGCCGGCCGCCGTGTGAGGAGATCTGATGCCGTTTCCGCAAGGTTTCGTCTGGGGCGTCGCCGCCTCGGCTTATCAAATCGAGGGTGCCGCCGACACCGATGGTCGCGGCCCATCCATCTGGGACACCTTCTGCCACACCCCCGGCAAGGTCTGGCACGACCAGCACGCCGACATCGCCTGCGACCACTACCACCGCAGCGCCGAAGATGTGCAGCTCATGCGGCAGATGGGCGCCCAGGCCTATCGCCTCAGCATCTCCTGGACCCGCGTGCTGCCTCACGGCAAGGGCAATATCAATCAAGCTGGCCTGGACTTTTACTCACGCCTGGTTGACGACCTGCTCGCCAACGGCGTCACGCCCTACGCGACCTTGTTCCACTGGGATTTTCCGGAAGAGCTCTACCAGCGGGGCGGGTGGCTGAACCGCACCAGCGCGCAGTGGTTCGCGGATTACGCCGCCATCGTCGTTGATCGCCTTTCCGATCGTGTGCAGCACTGGATGACGCTGAACGAGCCCCAGGTCTTTATCAAGTTCGGGCACGGCGACGGCATCAACGCACCGGGTCTCAAGCTGCCCATGGCTGATCAGCTGCTCGCCACCCACCACGCGTTGCTCGCGCACGGCAAGGGTGTGCAGGCCATTCGCGCCCATGCCAGGACGCCCGCGCAGGTCGGCTGGGCACCGGTGTGCGTCGTTCGATACCCGCGCTCGCTGGACGAGAAGGACGTATACGCCGCCCGCAACGCGACCTGCGGCGTCACCATTCCGGACCTGTGGAACAACGCCTGGTTCAACGACCCGGTGATGCTCGGCCACTATCCCGAAGATGGCATGAAGATTTTCGGCGATGCCTGCCCGCACGTGGCGCCCGGCGACATGGAGCAGATCTGCCAGCCGCTGGACTTTCTCGGCGTGAACATTTACGAGGGTCAGCCGGTGCACGCGGGGCCCAATGGCGAGGCGGTGTTTTCACCACGCCCGGTGGGCCACCCGATGACGGCGTTCCGCTGGCCAGTGGAGCCGGAGAGCCTGTACTGGGGCCCGCGCTTCATGCACGAGAAGTACAAGCTGCCGATTTTCATCACCGAGAATGGCCTCAGCAACATCGATTGGGTGAGCCTGGACGGCAAGGTGCACGACCCGCAGCGTATCGACTTCACGCAGCGCTATCTGCGGGCCCTCCGCCGCGCCTGCGACGATGGCGTGGACGTGCGGGGCTACTTCCACTGGTCGCTGCTGGACAACTTCGAGTGGGCGGCGGGCTACAAGGAGCGCTTCGGCCTGATCTATGTGGATTTTGAAACAGGCCGCCGAATCCCGAAGGACTCGGCGCTGTGGTATCGGGATGTGATCCGCGCCAACGGCGACAACCTGTAAGTTGCCGCCGGTTGGGCGCTGATTGTCTCAATCACTTGTGGCGGCGCGACGAGCTGGAATCGGGCTTCTTGGGCTCGGAGGAGTCGTTGGTTTTGCCTTCCTCGCCCCCGCTGGCCTCATCGGTTTCGTCGCTGTCGCTGTCATCACTGTCATCGCTATCGTCGCTGTCATCATCGACTGAAGCCGCGGCCGGGAGGACTTCCTCGAGCGAAATGGCCGTGAGCTTCTCGTCGGCAGCGCCCTCTTCGTCCAGCGTTGCCTGCAGCAAGTCGATGATCTTGTCGAATCCCGACTGCTCGGCCATCGCCCGCGCCGAGCCGTATGCCGCGATTTCGTAGTGCTCCACGCGCTGAGCCGCGGCGATAAGGGCGGCGTCAATGACGGCACCTTCGCCGTCTTCTTCCAGCACTTCCTTGCCCTCTTCAATCAGCCCCGCCATGGCCTTGCAAGTCTTGCCGCCGGGCTTGATCTCCAGGATGGTCGCGATCTCGGTCAGGCGTTCGACGTGACCCTTGGTCTCTTCCAGATGGCTTTCAAACGCCTCGCGCAGGGTATCGCTGGAGGCCTTCTTGGCCATCTTGGGGAGGGCTTTGACGAGCTGATTTTCGGCGTTGTAGAGGTCCTTAATTTGCTCTTCGAGGAGCGACTTCAGAGTATCGAGCATGGCAACCTTTCGGTGGGTGTGTGAGGGTCGGGCGGGCGAGACCGACAACCTGGCACACTGCCAAGAGGGGGCACAGTCCCGCCGCGTGCAAGAGCACGCAGGTAAGGTGTGCACGCGGGGAGTGAGCGCCTGATGAAGGCAGGGTGAGCCGCGACGACGCACGCAGAGCCTCGCCGCCGCGCGGGGCGGAGCCGGCGGGCCTTGGCCGCGTGGTCAAGAAAAATTCATCCGCAGCCCTTGTGGCAATCGCGGGGGACGGGTTGCTGGTTGTTCCATCCGGCCGCGTTTACACGCCAAGCATTTCCATTGCGACCTTCTTGATCTGGTCGGCGGAGAGGCCGCACATGCTGAGCACGTCCTCAACACTTCGGGCGCTCTTGGGGATGCGCTTGACGTGCATCTGCCGCAGCGTAAAGCCGTCGCCGGATTCAAGCAGCGCATCCGCCACCGCCGACCCGATGCCGCCCCCGAAGTTGTCTTCGATGGTCATCACCAGCCCGTTGTTCTGGCCGACAATGTCGAGGAACCCGTCGGTATCAAACGGCAGGGAGTAGAGGTCCACCAGCGTGGCGGAGATGCCGGCCTTGTCGAGCAGTTCGACGGTCTTGTTGGCCTCGTGCACCATGTAACCGGCCGCGGCCAGCACGATGTCTTTGCCTTCCGCCAGCACCTCAAAGCCGCCGAGGTTGAACGCGGTGTCGTCGTTGTAGATGAACTCGGTGTCGGGGCGCATCGTCCGCATGTAGCACACGCCCTCGTACTCGGCCATGGCGTTGGTCAGGGAGTACGCGGCGAAGGCGTCGGCGGGCTGGAGAACATAACACCCCGGGTTGCCACGATGATCCCGCATGGTCGTGAAGGAGCGGAACCAGGCGACGTCGGGGAGGGACATCTGGCTGGGGCCGTCGGCCGCGAGCGTGATGCCCGAGTGGCTGCCGATCACCTTGAGGTTCGCCCCGCTGTAAATCGCCATTTCGATCTGGTCGTAGGCACGGGTGATGAACTTGCTGAAGCTGGCGGCAAAGGCAACCTTGCCCCCCGCCGCCAGGCCCGCACCTGCCGAGATCATGTTCTGCTCGGCGATCTTGCACTCAAAGAACCGGGCGGCACAGGCCGGGTCTTTCTTGAACATGTCCGTAAACGTGCTGTTCGAGACATCCGCGTCGAGCACGACCACCTTGTCGTTCGCCCGGCCCAGCGCCCGCAGCGCGATGCCGAAGGCGCGGCGGGTGGCCATCATGCCCCCCTGCAGCAGGCTCTCCATGTCGTTCTTCTTCATGAACTCGGTCAGGCTG
>JBAZUW010000055.1:0-18146 GCA_041661205.1 Phycisphaerales bacterium | reverse complement strand
CACCAACGGTGCTGCCAAACCCGAACCCGTAGCCGCCGCAGCCCCCGCCGCGACATCTGCTGCCCCGGCCCACGCCGGCAGTGACGCCGACCATCGCGCCACCCCGCTGGCTCGCAAACTGGCCGCCGAACTCAATGTCGACATCAACGCGGTGCACGGCACCGGCGCTTCCGGCAAAGTGCGCGAAGAAGACGTCCGCGCCTTCGCCGACGCGCACAAGGGTGTGGGCGCCGCCACCACCGTCGCGCCCACGCCGAAATCCGCTGCCACGCCCGCCCCCAAGCCCCCCCCGGCCATACCCGCCGGCCCCGCGCCCGCCGGCGCCACCCGCGAGCGCATGAGCCCGCTGCGCCAGCGCATCGCATCGCGTCTCGTCGAAGCCCAGCACACCGCCGCCATGCTCACGACCTTCAATGAGGTGGACATGGGCGCGGTGATGGACCTTCGCAAGCAGTACAAAGAAGAGTTCGAGAAGAAGCACGCCATCGGGCTGGGCTTCATGGGGTTCTTCGTGAAGGCCGCGTGCGCCGCCCTCAAGGCCTTCCCGCTCGTCAACGCCTACATCGTGCAAGGTGACGACGGGCACCCGGCGATCGAGAAGCACGGCTCGTGTGATGTCGCGGTCGCCGTCAGCACCCCCAAGGGCCTGGTCGTTCCCGTCATCCGCAACGCCGAGACGCTCTCCTTTGCTGACATCGAGAAGTCGATCAAAGACGTCGCCGGCCGCGCCCGCGACGGCAAGCTCACGCTGGAAGACATGCAGGGCGGCACCTTCACCATCACCAACGGCGGCATCTTCGGCAGCCTCATGTCCACGCCCATCCTGAACCCCCCGCAGAGCGCCATCCTGGGCATGCACACCATCAAGAGCCGCCCCATCGAGTACCCCCCCGCCAGCGGCCAGATCGCCCTGCGCCCGATGATGTACCTGGCTCTCAGCTACGACCATCGCATTGTCGATGGTTCGGAGGCCGTTCAGTTCCTGGTGCGCATCAAGCAGGCCATCGAAGACCCGCAGCGGCTGTTGTTGCAGTTGTGATTGGTGTGAGCCATAATCAACGAGCCCGTCTCTACGGGCCCGAAGCGCGAGCGAGGATTTCTGTCGCACACGGGCATCGAGGTGACCCTCGCTGGCGCTTCGGGCTCGTAATTTGACGCGCCGCACCCTTCACCCCGCCATCAACGTGTTGAGCATCCCCTCGCACGCCGCGACCAGCATCTGGTAGTTCTCTTCAAACCCGCGCTCGCCGCCGTAGTACGGGTCGGGGACGTCGAGTTCGGCGTCGCTGCGCCCCGCGAGGGCCGGGTCAAAGCTTCGCATCATCCGCACCTTTTCGGGCGGGGCTCCGCCTCGAAGCATCCCCGTCATGTGTGAGCGGTCCATCGCCAGCAGCAGATCAAAATCGTCAAAGTCCACGAAGGGCCGCAGGGGCCGCGCGGTGTGCGTCGTGTCCAGCCCGTGCAGCTTGGCGACCATTTGGGTGCGTGGGTCGGCCCCTTGGCCGGCGTGGCCGGAATAGGTGCCGCACGAGTCGACGGTGAACATCTCCGTCACGCCGCGTTGTGCGATCAAATCCAGAAACACAAACTTCGCCAGCGGGCTGCGGCAGATGTTCCCCGTGCACACAAACAGCACGCCGTAGGGCTGCTTGCGAATCGCGGCGCCGCTGAGAGGATCGTGATTCGTCACACCTCCACCCCCGCCACTTTCCACGCGGCCCGGAGCTGCGTGCCCAGGGTCATGCCGTCGCTCGGGGCCGCTCCCAGCATGGCGCAGTCCTTTCGCAGCGCGTCATCTTCAATCAGGCGCCGGCACGCCGCGGCCAGATCCGAATACGCCCAGCTTCGCGCCACGCACTTTTTCAGTCGTCCGCGAAACATGTCGTCCATGCCAGCGTGCGGTCCGGCGATGGCCGGCACGCCGGCGGCCTGCCCCAGCGCCACTGCCAGAAGCCTTCCCTGATCGCGCCCCGGATCGCCTCCCACCAGGATGAGATCGCACGCACTCAGCGCGTCTGCAACCGCACCATCGACGACGATCAGGTCGCGAGCGCCCGCGCGGTCGCGGGCGTGCCGGCGTGACCGCCTCAACCCCCAGGCCCCCGCGCCCACCAGCCCGCGCACGTTCAACCCCGCGACTTGCAATATCCCCGTGACAAAGGCCAGCGACACAATGTCGGCATCGCCCGCCATCGCGATCACCGTTTCATCCGGCGCGATGCCCAGTGACTGTCGCATCCCTTCGCGGGGCCCCGCGAGGGACGAAAGCCATGTGGACCGCAAGGGAAACGCGCTCAGCAGCGGCGAGCCCGTGGTGTTGCGCCGAGTCGTCACGGTGCCCACGCACAGGTCCACGCTCGTCACCGGCGTTTCGGCCGCCCACACGCGTTGTGCAACGTCTGCCAGCCCGCGCCCCCAGCACAGCACGACCCCGGGCTGGCCGAGTGAGGCCGTCGCGGCTTTCAGCGCCCCGGTGGCAAGCCACAGGCAATCCGCCGGCACCGCCACGCGGTGAGCCCTGCACCACAGCGGCGCCGTGCCAAAGCACGCACACGCGCCCGCCCCGACGGCCACGACCTCATGCGAAGCGCCGGTGAACTCGTCGATCACGATCTGCACGGCCCGGGAAGACACCAAAGACTCGCGCCGCACCGGCGTCCGCCACATCGCAGCGATTGAGACGGGTGAACGAACCAGGTGTATGAACTTGGTGCTGGGCGGGGTGATCCGGCCGACTCCTCTTGTTTGCTTGCTTGCGTTACTGGTCGGTGAGCGAGCGCTGTGTTTCGTGGTCGTAGAAGAGCTCCGCCAGTGAGCGGCCGAGCTCCTTGGCCAGGCTTTCCTCCGCCGCGATCACTTCGCCCGAAGTCTTGGGCACCGTGCCCGCGGGCACCGGCCGTGTCACCACGATGCTCTTGCCCTCGCGCTCGGCCGGCCAGAGGCGGGGGTTAGGGGCCAGGGCGTCGATGACCTTCACCCGCACTGTGGCCGTGGGAGCGAAAGTCGCCCCGCCATCGCTCGAGAGCGCGAAGTTGTCAACCGTCGCGTAGATCATGATCTCCGCGTGGCAGTTCTTCGTGAGGGTGACCAAATCCGCTGGCTCGCCGGGGCGCTCGCCGGTGGATGCCGCCAGCGCAGCCTTCGCCTCGATCACCTTCTTCACCGCCCCATCATCGAGCAGCAACTGTCCGCACGTTGTCGCGGCGATTTCCCGCAAGTTCCGCCGTGGCAGATAGTTGCCCCGGTCATCGATGAATACGATGGTCGGGCGCTCCGCAGGAAGCGTGAACATGGCGGGCGTCTTGTCTGGGCCGTGAACGGCGAGGAACGCCGGGCCCGCGATGTTGCACCCCGCCGGCACACATGCCGCGATCGCGCCGATCACCATCCACTTCGCTGCTTGCTTCGCCAAGGCTCCATCCTTTCCTCGCTACGCGCTACCGATCTCCTCAAGCTTCAATGAACCGGTCGGTGCGAGCGGCACCACACATCAACTTCTTGCACTGTCCCTCAGGGGGTCAGTGCCACTCGTGCTAGTACTTCGAGTTGTACTTCTCCTCGTGCTCGTAAAACAGCCACGACACCCGGTCTACGAGGCGCTGCGCCAGCGCCGTGTTCACACCCGCCTGGGGCAACTGCTCGGGCCCATACCCCTTGTCATCCGGATATGGCACTGAGACTGACCTCTGAAATACGGGGGTCTCAGGGGTCGCGCTCTCCATCTCGTACACCGAAACCTGGGCCGCGGCCAGCCCATCCCACGTGTAGGAGTTGCCCGGATCGTGGAGGCGATATTCCGTCACTTCCACAATCACCAGTCGCTCCACCCCGCCCAGCGCCTTGGCCAAGTTCTCTCGCGTACGAGCGGGCCACGCCGGGTTGTCGTAGGTGTACTTGAGCACCTGGGGCGCGGGCACAAACCCCCCGGCCAGCGGCTTGTTGTCGTTCTTGCTCAGGCGCCCGGTGATTTCGGAATCGAGATAGTCGATCAGCCCGGGGAAGTCACCCTGAGTTCCCCGATCGGCCGCGATGACCACCGCGAAGCTCTTTCCCGCGAGGCCGGTGTACATCGCGTCCACGGTCTTGGGGGTGTTGTCCTGGTAGGCCCCGGCGAAGAACCCCGCGACTTGGCAACCGCCCACGCATAGTGCGAGCGAACCGAGCACACACGTCAATATCCGTCGTTGCATTCGTGAATTCTCCACCTGGCCCACCAACCGCGCCTTGTCCACTGGCTTCACGCGCCGGGCCACGTGACAAATTTGTACGCCCACGCCGCCGCCCCGAGTGCCACCAGCACCCACAGCGTTCGCGGCGAAAACAGTGTCGCATAAACCATACCCACACGCGAACCGGTCGCCGCCACAAACATGGCCGGCCAGAACGCTGTGGCGGCCATCAACGCGAGCAGAAACCCCATGGGCTGGGTTTTGGCGGCTTCCCACAGTTCCAGCCGGGCCGCGTGGGCAAAGGCGGTGGTCATGCCGCAGGTGGGGCAGGGCTTGTTGAACGCGACCACCCATCCGCACGGGGGCATCCCAAGCGCGGTGTGCGAGCCGTGCCCGGCGGGGGAGGGCGTGAGCCAGGCCGCGACCAGCAAGACCGACAGCAGTACCAGCGCGAGCACGCCAGCGCCAACGCGAGCACCGAAGGTGGCTTTGGGGGTCGTGGGTGGAGTGTGTGTCATGCCCTCGCCAACGCGGTGTCGGCGGTCGTCCCGGCGTTGGCGTTGCGCGCGCCCGGCCAATCGCGCTCCGGCACCGAGCTCTGGGGACGATTCGCCAAGCCACCGTCAATCAAACTTGAACACGCCCTTCCTGAACCCATACACGTACGCCACGACGGTGGTGAACAGGAAGAACAAAATCCGAGCCAGCCACATCGCCCCCTCGCTGCTCATGGGCGCGATGTTCGGAAACGTGTTTGCCCAGGGGTACAGAAAGATAATTTCAACGTCGAAGACCAGGAAGACCATCGCGATCAGGTAGAACCGCACGTTGAACCGCTTGCGGGCCGTGCCCATCGGGTTCATGCCCGACTCATAGCTCTGCCCTTTGATCTTGCCCTCTCGCCCCGGGCCCAGCACCGCGCTCAGTACGACGTTGGCGACGCCGAACGTGATGGCCATCAGGATAATCAGCGCGATGGGCTGATAGGCGGGGAGGTCGGTCTCGGCAAGTGTCCGGATCATGCGCACGCATGGTAGCGGGGCGGGAACACTCGGGGCGGGGTCTCTCGCGCTCTCGACAGTACGAGCACCTGAACCCGTCAGGTCTTCCACGTCGTTCCATTCCGGCGTGACGAAACTGCCACTTCGGCAGCCAGCCCTAGCCCTTGTCGGTCGGCTGACAGACCCTACTGCCGTTTGGGGCCCGCCACGCGGGGTGAGGAAAGCGGTTGGGCTTGGCACAGGGCTTGCCGAGAGGAATCTGTTCGTCAGTGCGCGATCAGTCTTGGCCCCCCACGCGGCTGGGGGGCAAGTTTCAGACTTTGTCCGGTTTGCCAACATCAGAAGTTTCAGGAGTCAGAGACCCATGGCCAGCAAAACCCTCGTGTTCGATGTCGACGCCCGTCAGTCCCTGCTCGCCGGTGTGGAGAAGCTCGCCCGGGCCGTGAAGGTCACCCTTGGGCCGCGCGGGCGCAACGCCGTGCTGGACAAGAGCTGGGGCGGGCCGACCGTGACCAAGGACGGCGTGAGCGTCGCCGAGGAGATCGAACTGCGGGACAAGGCCGAGGACATGGGGGCGCGCCTGGTGAAGGAAGCCGCCAGCAAGACCAGCGACGAAGCCGGCGATGGCACCACCACCGCCACCGTGCTGGCCGAGGCGCTCTTTCGCGAAGGCCTGCGCCACATCGCTGCGGGCGTTGACGCCAACGCCCTGGTGCGTGGCATGAAGCTCGCGGTGGAGGTCGCTGCCAAGGAGATCGACTCGCTGGCGACGCCGGTGAAGGGCAAGGCCGACGTGCAGAACGTGGCCGCGATCTCGGCGAACAACGATGCCGAGATCGGCAAGATCATGGCCGACGCGTTCGATAAGGTCGGCAAGGACGGGGTCATCACCGTCGAAGAAGGCAAGAACATCGAGACCGTGGTCGATGTCGTGGAAGGCATGCAGTTCGACCGCGGCTACCTCTCCCCCAACTTCGTCACCGACGTCGACGCCATGAAGGTCGTCTTCGACAAGTGCCTGGTGCTCATCCACGAGGACAAGATCGAGAGCGTTGCCAAGCTGGTGCCGCTGCTGGAGAAGGTGATGCAGGCCAAGAAGCCCCTGCTCATCATCGCCGAGGATGTCTCGGGCGAGGCGCTTTCCACCCTAGTCATCAACAAGCTGCGTGGCACGCTGCAAGTGGCGGCCGTCAAGGCCCCCGGCTACGGCGACCGCCGCAAGGCGATGCTCGAAGACCTCGCCATCCTCACCGGCGCGACCGCCGTGATGAAGGACCTGGGCGTGGAACTCGACAAGGTCGAGCTCAAGCAGCTCGGCATGGCCAAGCGCATCGAGGTTGACGGCGAGAACACCACCATCATCGAGGGCGCGGGCGACACCAAGGCCATCCAGGCCCGCGTCGCGCAGATTCGCGCGGAAATCGAGAAGTCCACCAGCGATTACGATCGCGAGAAGCTGCAGGAGCGCCTGGCCAAGCTCGCCGGGGGCGTGGCGGTCGTCAAGGTGGGTGCCGCCAGCGAGGCGGAGCTCAAGGAGAAGAAGGCCCGTGTGGAAGACGCGCTGCATGCCACGCGTGCGGCGGTCGCCGAGGGCATCGTTCCCGGGGGCGGCGTCTCGTTCATACGCGCCCGCAAGGCCATCGAGGCCATGAAGGAATACCGGGCGGCCTTCGGACGCAACGAAGAGGCGACCAGCGATGATGTAGGGCGCTTCAAGTACGACGTGGCCGCGGGCATCAAGACCGTGTTGGCGGCGCTCCTCGTCCCCATGCACACGATCGCCGAGAACGCGGGCGTTCGGGGCGGCGTGGTGATCAACAAAGTCTCTGAGAACGAGAACAAGAAGAACTTCGGCTACAACGCTCTGACGGACGAATACGGCGACATGCTGGCGATGGGCGTCATCACGCCCGCGAAGGTCGATCGCATGGCGCTGATCAACGCGGCGAGCGTGGCGACGGTGCTGCTGGCCGCGGACTGCATCGTGACCACCAACCCCGAACCCAAGGACGCAGCCCCGGCGGGCGGCGGCGGCGGAGGCATGGGCGGGATGGGTGGCATGGGAGGAATGGGCGGCATGGGTGGGATGGGGTTCTAACAACTGAAATCACAGGTCGCGGCGGGAAACCACCGCGACTTGCTTTCCCACACTTGCCCGAGCGATCTCGTCTCGGTTGGAGCGCACCCATGGCCAAAGCATCCGACATTCTGAACAAAATTGGCACCGCCGGGCCCGTCGGCTCCACGCCGCCCCCCGCGGCCAAAGCCCACGACGCCCTGCCCACCGACCATCACCACAAGCACGACGACGGCGCCAAGCCCGCCGCGAAGGCCGCCAAGGCCAAGGGCGGCGGGGGCGGCTCCTCGGCTCGCCCCAAGGTCTGACGGTCTTTTACTCCCTCACTCTCCCTCCCCTGTTGTGCTCGCCGGTCCGCAACCTTGATCACCGAACAGACCATCATGGAAGCCGTCCGGCGCATCGCCTTGGGGTTCGACCCCGAGCGGGTGATACTGTTCGGCTCGCACGCGAGGGGTGATGCCAGCCCCCGCAGCGACATCGATCTGCTGGTCCTGATCGACCGCGGCGATGTCGCCAACCCGCGCGTTGGAGAGATGTACCGCGCCATGCATGGCCTTAAGGCCCCGGTGGACATCGTGGTCATGACCGTCTCGGAGTTCGAAGAGTACAAGGAGCTTGTGGGAACAGTGGCACGCCCCGCCAATCGCGAAGGGAGGGTGCTGTATCGCCGCGCCGGGTGAACAAGTCCGCACGCTCGCGCGCCGCTGGTTTGGGCGCGCCAAGACCGACCTCGCGGTGGCCCGCGGGCTGGACTTGTCCTTGCACCCTGAGATGACCTGGGTGGTCGGCTTTCACGCCCAGCAAGCCACGGAGAAAGCGCTCAAGGCCTGGCTCATCTGGCGACAGGTGGAGTACCCGTTTTCGCACGACATTCATCTGCTTGTGTCGCTTTGCCCGGGTGAGTTCGAGCACCATCCGGAGTTGATTGCCGCCGAGGAGCTCACCCGGCACGCCGTGGAAACCAGGTACCCAGGTCGCGAACCCTCCGCCGCCGACGCGAGCCGTGCGCTGTTGCTGGCCGCCCGAGTTTTGGAAATCGTGAACGCCGCGATCATGGCCGAAGACGAGGAATGGACGGGCCAATGAACCAGCTCCTCGACATCCTCCGCAACATGGATGTGCACATCGCGGCCTTTGCCGCCGAGCACACCGTGGGCGTCTACGCGCTCCTCTTCGCCATCATCTTCGCAGAAACCGGGCTCGTCATCCTCCCCTTCCTCCCCGGCGATTCGCTTCTCTTCACCATCGGTGCCCTCAGCGTCGCCACCGAGAAGCGGGGCGCGGTCTTCGACCCATGGATCATCTCGCTGGTGCTCTTCGTCGCCGGGGTGCTGGGCGACGCAGTGAACTATCACGTCGGCAAAGCCCTCGGACCCAGGATCTTTCGGGGCGAAGCCGGCACGGGCTGGTACTCGCGCCTGCTCAACCGCAAGCATCTTGACCGTGCCCACACCTTTTACGAGAAGCACGGGGGCAAGGCCATCGTGCTGGGTCGCTTTGTTCCCATCGTTCGTACGTTCGTTCCCTTTGTCGCTGGCGCAGGGCTGATGAACTATCGCACCTTTTTCGTCTACAACGTCATCGGTGCGGCCTTGTGGATCGGCGTGTGCGTCGGCGCCGGGGTCGTGTTCGGCAACATCCCATGGGTCAAGAACAACTTCGAGGCCGTGGTGATCGGCATTATCGTCGTCTCGCTGATTCCCGTGTTCGTGGAGTTTCTGCTCGCCAAACGCCGTCAGGCGACCGCGACAGTCGCCAAGTAGTGTGTCCAATCGCCTGCTCATCAGGCATCTTTTTGAAGGAGAAGTATCATGGCCGTCAAGCCCCTTGAAGATCGCGTCCTGGTCAAGCCCATCGAAGCCGAAAGCAAAACCGCCTCGGGCATCTACCTACCCGAAGCCAGCAAGGAAAAGCCCGTCAAGGGCGAAGTCGTCGCCACCGGCCCCGGCAAGCGCCTGGACAACGGCAAGCGCGGCGAGATGAGCGTCAAGAAGGGCGACACGGTTGTCTACGGCAAGTACGCCGGCACCGAAGTCGAGATCAAAGGCCAGAAGCACCTGATCCTGCGCGAGACTGAGCTGCTCGGTGTGATCGAAGGCTGAATGCGGAGGCACTAGGCATCAGGCACCAGGCATTAGGGAAAGCAGTGGAGACTCCATTGAGCGAGGTTCGGTCTCATCGCGATTTGATAGCGTGGCATCGGGGTATGGACCTCGTTGGTGCGATCTATTCGGTCACAAAGTCGATGCCCGAATCCGAGCGCTTTGGCCTGACTTCGCAACTTCGCCGCGCATCCGTGTCTGTTCCTAGCAACATCGCCGAGGGTTACGGTCGAGGCACGACAAAGGATTACGTCCGTTTTCTGCGTGCCGCCCGGGGCTCACTTTATGAGATTGACACTCAGCTCTTGCTGGCGGTCAAGCTCAACTTTGCCACGCAACTGGCCGCCCAGCCCGCATTCGATCTCGTTGGTGAATGCAGCCGCATCCTGGTCGCCTTGATTCGCAGTCTCGAAGATCGTTCAAATTCCGTTCGTGAACGTACCTGATCGTCTTTTCCCTAGTGCCTAGTGCCTGGTGCCTAGTGCCTTTTTTCCGGAGCCCCCCATGTCGACCAAGCAACTCCTCTTCAAAGACGCCGCCCTTCAGGAAATGAAGCGTGGCGTTGATCGTCTTGCCGATGCCGTCAAGTGCACCATGGGCCCCTCCGGGCGCCATGTTGTCATCGAAAAGTCCTTCGGCAGCCCGCAAGTCACCAAGGACGGCGTCACCGTCGCCAAGGAAGTGAACCTGCCCGAGCCCTTCCAGGCCATGGGCGCCAAGATGGTTCACGAAGTCGCCAAGCGCACCGCCGACAAGGCCGGCGACGGCACCACCGCCGCCACCGTGCTCGCCCAGGCCATCTTCACCGAAGGCCTGCGTCAGGTTGCCGCCGGGGCCAACCCTGTGCTGCTGCACCGCGGCATCAACGCCGCGGCCACCGTCGCTGCTGTTGAGATCGACAAGCTCGCCACCAAGTGCAAGGGCCGCGATGACTACCGCAAGGTCGCCATGGTCAGCGCCAACTACGACGCGGGCGTGGCCCAGGTCATCGCCGAGGCGATCGACCGCGTCGGTGCCGACGGCGTCGTCGAAATCGAAGACGGCAAGGCCGCCGTGACCACCCTCGAATACGTCGAGGGCATGCAGTTCGACAAGGGCTATCTCTCCCCGTACTTCATGACCAACCCGAAGACCGGCGAGGCCGTGCTCGAGGACGCCTACATCCTCATCTACGAGAAGAAGATCTCGAACCTGCCCGACCTGCTGCCCCTGCTGAACAAGATCGCGGTGGCCAGCAAGCCCCTGCTCATCATCGCCGAGGAAGTGGAGAACGAAAGCCTCGCGGCGCTCGTTGTCAACCGCCTGCGCGGCATGCTCAAGGTGTGCGCGGTGAAGGCCCCGGGCTTTGGCGACCGACGCAAGGCTATGTTGGGCGACATCGCCGCCCTCACCGGCGGCACCTTCCTCAGCGAAGACCTCGGGCGTCAGATCGAGAGCGTCGAGCTCAGCGAGCTCGGGCGCGCCAAGCGCATCGTCATCACCAAGGACGACACGACCATCATCGAGGGCACCGGCAAGAAGGCCGACATCAAGGCCCGCGCTGAGCAGATCAAGGCTCAGCACGACAAGTCCACCAGCGACTACGACCGCGAGAAGCTCATGGAGCGCCTCGCCAAGCTCACCAGCGGCGTCGCCATGATCTCCGTCGGCGGCTCCAGCGAAGTGGCGATGAAGGCCACCAAGGACCTTGTCGACGACGCCCTCAAGAGCACCCGCGCCGCCGCGAAGGAAGGCTACGTCCCCGGTGGCGGCGTCGCCCTGCTCCGCACGCAGGAGGCCATCCACTTGGCCGCCAAGAAGGCCAAGACGGACGACGAACGCCAGGGCTACGCCATCGTCGCCCGGGCCATCGAGGCCCCGCTCTACCAGATCGCCACTAACGCCGGTTACGACGGCGACCTGGTGGTCGAGAAGGTCAAAGAAGGCAAAGGCAACAACGGCTTCAACGCGGCCACCGGTGAGTACACCGACATGGTCAAGGCCGGTGTGATCGACGCGGCTTTGGTCGTAAAGTCGGCCCTCATCAACGCCGCCAGTGTGGCGGGGCTGATGCTGACCACCGATGTGCTGATTACGGAGCTGAAGGAAGACAAGGAGCCGGCGGTGGTCGGCGCGACGGCGTGAGGGAAAGGCATTAGGCACTAGGCATTAGGCACTAGGGAAGAGTTCCGAGGCCGCAACTTCACCTTTTCGTGGCACGGGCCTCCGGACCGTGTCCTACCAAGCCTTCTTGCGGCAAGTGCTCGAACGATTGAAACCCCGAACCCGCGAGCGAAGGCCCGCGGGTTCGATTCATGAATCGCCCGATCGATGATCTTCTCAAGTCCGAGCACGTCGTGTGCATGTTCCACTCGTTGGACGTCAAGTCTGTGTTTCCAACGGGAATCTGGGCGTTGCGCAACAAGGCGGAAGCGTGGATCAAGAAGATGAATGCCGCGGGCACCCTCTCCGCGTACATCCTCGATGAATCCGCCTACGACTCCAACGTGCGCCTCGGCCACCTCAAACTCACAAACCCCGAGCCAGGGACCATCGAGTTTCAGAGAAAGTTCACGACAGCTGTCGACCACCACCACTACGAACGTGCTACGCCAGAACTCCCCTATTGCCCAGTGCCTAATGCCTAGTGCCTAACACCATGCCCATCTCCCGCGACTACTACGAAGTGCTGAGTGTCGAGAAGACCGCCGACGGCGAGGAGATCAAGCGCGCCTACCGCCGCCTCGCGATGAAGTATCACCCGGACCGCAATCCGGGTGACGCCGACGCCGAGAAGGCCTTCAAGGAATGTGCTGAGGCCTACGAGGTCCTCTCCGACGATCAGAAGCGAAAAATCTACGACCAGTTCGGTCACGACGGCCTGAAGCGCGGCGGCCCTGCCACGCACGACTTCAGCCGCATGGATGTCTCCGACATCTTCTCGATGTTCAACGACATCTTCGGTGGCGGCGGGGGCGGCCAACGAGGCGGCCGCCGTGGCCCCGCCCGAGGCTTTGATCTTGAAACCGAAGTCGTGATCACGCTCACCGACGTCCTCAACGGCTGCGAGCGCGATGTCGCCTTCACCCGCATGGATGTCTGCGACACCTGCACCGGCTCCGGCGCCAAGCCCGGCAGCAAGCCCATGCAGTGCCCCACCTGCGGCGGCCAGGGGCGCGTGCAGCAGTCCGGCCTTGGCGGCATGTTCCGCATGGTCGTCGCGTGCCCATCCTGCGGCGGGCGTGGCCAGGTCGTCCGCGAGTTCTGCGATTCCTGCCGCGGCAAAGGCCGCGTGAGTCGCAAACGCAACCTCACCGTCAAGATTCCCCCCGGAATCCACGAGGGTCAGGCGGTGCGCGTCCAAGGAGAGGGCGAACCGCCGCCGCCCGAGGCCTCCCCCGGTGGCGCCGGCCAGCGGGGCGACCTGCACGTTGTGGTGCGAGTCGAAGAGCACGACATGTTCCAACGTCAGGACGACCACCTGCTGCTGGAGATGCCGCTGAGCTTCACGCAGGCGGCCCTCGGTGCCGAACTTCAGGTGCCCACGCTCGACGGCCCCGGCAAACTTACGATTCCCCGCGGCACTCAGTACGGCAGCACGTTCCGGGTGGTGGGCAAAGGCCTGCCCAACCTGCGTTCCGGCCGCCGGGGCGATTTGGTTGTTGGTGTGAAGGTCGAGATTCCGCAGAAGATGAGCGGCAAGCAGGAGAAGCTGCTGCGCGAGTTCGCCGCGACCGAGGACAAGGCCGTGCTCCCCGAGAGCACGGGCTTCTGGAAAAAAGTCTCTGACCTTTTGGGCGGCTAGGCCCGCGTGATTCCCACCTTGCGAGCCCAACCATGTTTGGATTCCGGAAAGACCCCATGAACGATGAAAACCAAAACCCGAATCCGTCGAGCGACTCCGACGCTGGCTCCATGCAGGAAAAGCTCGCCCAGCTCACCGCCGAGCTCGACGACGCCAAGGCCCGCGCCTTGCGCCTGATGGCCGACTATCAGAACTATCAGCGCCGCGCGTACCTCAACGAGGATGTCGCCAAGCAGCAGGGGATCGCCAGCGTTGTGACATCGGTCGTGCCCGTGCTCGACCATTTTGATCTCGCCCTGATGCAGGACCCCTCGAAGGCCAGCGCTGAACAGATCATGGCGGGCGTACGCGTCATCCGCGAAGAACTGCTCAAGGCCCTTGCGCAGCGCGGCGTCGGCGTCATCGCCCCCCAGCCCAATGACGAGTTCAACCCCGGCCGCCATGAGGCGGTGATGCAGCAGCCCGCCGACGGCATCTTCCCCGGGCACATCGTGCAGTGCTTCCAGCTGGGTTACACCCTCGGCCCCGAGCGTGTGCTCCGCCCCGCCAAAGTCGTCGTCGCCCCCGCCGAGTAAGCTCTCTTCGTGGCACGGGCTTCCAGCCCGTGTGTCGGCTCGGAGAGCCGACCTACGAACCCCAAGGACCCCCGCCATGCCCACGTACGAATACCGCTGCAACTACTGCGGGCACGAGTTTTAGCAATACCAGTCCATGAAGGACTCCCCGCTCAAGAAGTGCCCGTCCTGCGGCAAGCTGAAACTTGAACGCCTCATCGGCACCGGGGCCGCCGTCATCTTCAAAGGCTCAGGCTTTTACGAGACCGACTATCGCTCCGACAGCTACAAGCAAGCCGCCGAAGCCGACAAACCCGCCGCCGACGCCAAACCGGACGCTAAGCCCGACGGCAAGGCAGACACCAAGCCCGAAACCAAGGCCGAGGCCGCAAAGCCGGAAGCCAAGCCCGAGTCCAAGCCCGAACCCGCCAAGGCCTCGCGAACCGCCGCAAAGGCGAGTGCGAAACCCGCCTCAAAGCCCAAGCCCCGCGCGAAGGCCGCTAAGAAGCGATAGTGCGTGCCACGACGATTCGAGACGAATCGTCGTGTTTTCCGGCCCCACCACGATGCGAAGCGCATCATGGTGGCACATCTTCCGGCACATGCCACGGAGCCGCCCATGCGAATCCTCGGCCACGGCATCGACATTATCGAAATCTCGCGCATCGACGACATGCTCGCCAAGCACGAAGATCGCTTCCTCGAACGCGTCTTCACCGAGGGCGAGCAGGCCCACGGCGCCGCCTCGCGCCGCCGCAGCGAGCACCTGGCGGGGCGCTTCGCCGCCAAAGAAGCCGTGTACAAGGCCCTGGGCACCGGCAACACCGCCGGCATCGCGTGGACCGACATCGAGGTCGTCTCCCTCCCCAGCGGCAAGCCCACGCTGCGCCTCCTCAACAACGCCCTGGACACCTCCATGAGCCTGGGCATCACTGAGTGGCACCTCTCCATCAGCCACTCCCATCACTCGGCCGTTGCGTCCGCCATCGCCTGCGGCCCAGACTGACCCAGGGTTCCCGGCCGCGCATCCACCTTGGGTGGTCCGGCGGCCTGCGCCGGGTCTTCGCTCCGGGTCTCCTCGCTCGGCTCCTTCACCCCTGTCGGTACCCACCGTCCACGCCGGCCCCGATTTCATCTCACCCAGTTAGACTGACGCCGCCGCGAGTTACCGCAACCTTACCTCCACCACCCAAGGCCCATTTTGCACGACACCGCCGCCCAATCCCTAGCCCTCGCCCTTGGCGTCAGCGCCCTTGTCACCGTCGCGTGCCGCCGCGTCCGCATTCCCGCACTGCTGCCCCTGCTGCTGGTGGGCCTGTGTCTCGGCGTTTCAGGGTTCAAGGTGATCGATGCGGACTCTCTGGGCTCCACGCTCAAGGGCTTCATCACCGTCGCCATCGGGTTGCTCATCTTCGAGGGGGGCCTGCACCTGAACCGCAGCGAGTTCGCTCGCGCGCCCCGCGCCGTGTGGGGCCTGCTCACGGTCGGCGCGGTGGTCACCTGGGCTGGGGCCGCGGCCGCCGCTCACTACATCCTGCTCCTCTCCTGGCCCATCTCCGCGCTGCTGGGCTCGGCCCTCATCGTCACCGGCCCCACAGTGGTGCAGCCCCTGCTGCGCCTGCTTCGCGTGTCGCCTCGAGTGCACACCGCCCTCGCCGCGGAGGCCGTGCTCATCGACCCCATCGGCGTCATCGCCACCATCACCACCCTCGAACTCCTGCGGCTGTACTACGCCGCCGGGCTCGATCTAAAAGCCGCCAGTCTGGGCCTGGGCACCTTCGCCCGCCCGATGATCGGCGGGGCGGGGGTCGGGGTGATCTTCGGCATGCTGGGGTTTGGGCTGCTGAAGCTCTCCGGCCGCGCCGGCCGCATCGATCCTCAGCTTCTCAACCTGCTGGCCGTGGGCATCTGCATGACCTGCGTGGGCGTCGGTGAGGCCGTCACCCCCGAGGGCGGGCTGGTCGCCGTCACCATCTGCGGCATCATGATGGCCCGCGCCCACGTCCTGGGCGCCACCGAGCTTCGCGCGTTTAAGGAACTCCTCGCCGTCATGCTCGTCGGCACACTCTTTACGCTTCTCTCTTCCAGGTTCAATGTCGGTCGGCTGGCCAACCTCTCCTGGCGAGAGCCCGCCTTCGTGGGCGCACTCATCTTGGGTGTACGCCCTCTCTCGGTCTTCTTCGCCACGCTCACCTCGCGCCTGAGCATCACCGAACGCATTTTCGCCGGCACTTTCGCGCCCCGCGGCATCGTCGCCCTCTCGGTGATCACCGTCGCCGCCGCCGAACTCTCCGGCCCCATTTCCGGCCAGCCCGCCTCGGTCGACCCATCTGCCCCCGGGCTGCACGCCTCCGAAGTCGCCGAGCTTGAGGTCATCATGTTCGTGGTGATCGCGGGCACGGTGCTGCTGGCCAGCACCCTTTCGCCCCTGCTCGCCTGGCTGCTGCGACTGCGTGCAGGCGTGGGCAACGGCGTGATGCTCATCGGGGGTCACCCCCTGAGCGCCGAGCTGGCCAAGTGGTTCGAGCGTCAGAAGATCGAATGCCGCATCATCGACATCAACGCGGGGCGGGCGAGCGCCGCTGCCGAACGCGGGATCGACGCCATCGTCGGCGATGCGACGGATTCACGCTGGATGGATGACGTTGGCGCAATGCACAACGCCGGCTGGCTGCTGGCGTGGACCGGCAACCCGGTGGTCGACCAGATCGCCGTGCGCTGGGCTCGCGACCGCCTGGGCAAAGGCAAGGCGGCCCTGTGGTCGTCCAAGCCCGCGCGCGAGCCCTATGAGAGCGCCGACATCGGGCGCGATCAGCCCCTCTCCCAGTGTCTGGACGACTTCGGCGATGGGCGTGTGCGTTTGGCCGAGGCCGATTCACCAAGCTCGCTGCACCGCGTGCTCGGATGGGTCAAGGATGGCCGCTTCAGTCTCTTCTCGATGGAAGCCCACGAGGTAGTGGAAGGGTGCACGTTCGTCGGCATCGCCCTGGCAGGCCACACCGAAGAACCGCCCAAGGTGGCCGCGGAGAGCGTGTAGCGCCTCTGACCTCTTCAGGCTCTGATGAAGAGGTCAGTGCGGCAGCGGCAAGGCCAACTGTCACATCCCACTGGCCCCGAAGCGGGACAAGTGGAACGACTATGGGCGCGATTGCTTTCAAGAACCAGGTAGGCAGACATCCGTGACAAGGACCTGTGTGCCTTCCGAGTCAATCAACTCGACCTTGTCCTCCCAAGACCCGATTCCCATGTGCCCTCGGCCACTGACCGAGTCGAGCATGATCGCCACGCCTCGAAAGTAATCCGCGCGGGTTTTGATGGGTGTAAGGGTGTCTATCTCGGCCCACTGCTTCAGCAGATTGCAGATGCGAGTGGAGCCGCGCAGAATGCGGAACCCCCGAGAAAACGGCGCAAAGGTCTCCACCCGACGCTGGGAGAATTCCTCGGGCAGGAGCCAGGGGACGTCGTGGGTGTCGGTTGTAGTCAGTTCGTACCCAAGAATGGAGCGGCGGGTATGGAGATGACCGTCTTTGAGTGAAACAGATGAAGTTGTTTCGAGGAGCGAGACCAGCACAAGCACGACGCACGCCACGACCGTCACCAACAAGGAAACATGTCGTAGGGTTCGCAGAGATTTGGTTGGTCTGGGCATCATTGGCGTGTTCGTGAGGTGGTGCGGGAGATCACGAAGTTACGCAGCACGTGCCGGTCCCGTTCCATTCCTTCGCCCCTTCGGGCGATTCGCCGGTTTGTCAGCATTCGACGGGTTGCGCTGGCCCTGCGCGCTCGCTCCAACCGTCGCTATATTCCGGCGCCCCGGTGGGGCGAAGCGAGCGAAGGAGCGCGTCCTCGGATGTTTGGCCGCGAGGGAAGTGTGACCGAGTTCTTCACGCCCTGGTGATGCGGTCCGTGCGGCGATGGGAGCGGTTGCCGGCTCGGCACTGACCCCGAAGCGGGGTCAGTGGCACGATTTTGGTGGCTGTGCCTACTGCGCCGCCGCCTTCGGCGTCGCCTCGGGATAACTCACCCTTCCATGGTGCATGCTCGCCACCGTGCGGCTCACGCTGTCCACGATTCGGCTCAGGTCCTTCAGCGTCAGCTCGCAGTCATCAAACTGCCCGTCCATCAGGCGCTTGTTCGCGATCGACCGCACCAGGGCGTCGATGCGCGTCGGCGTCGGGTCGGTCATCGCCCGAGCGGCGCTCTCCACCGCGTCGGCGATCATCAGGATCGCCACCTCCCGGATCCGCGGCTTGGGGCCCGGGTAGCGGTACTCAAACTCATCGGGGATATACGACTCTTCCTCCCCCTCGGCCTTCTTCTTGGCCCGGTGATAGAAGAACTCCACCAGCGTGGTGCCGTGGTGGGCTTCGATAAAGTGCTGCAGCTTGGCCGGCAGGTGAAACTCGCGAGCGAGCTCGAGGCCGTCCTTCACGTGGCCCACGATGATGAGCAGGCT